>JAYVID010000246.1:0-32782 GCA_043770525.1 Ferruginibacter sp. | reverse complement strand
TGAGAATCACCTGTATAAAAATGCTATCCATCACCTACCCGAATGTGCCAAAGAAAAGAGGCTGTTTTCATTCAAGAAAACAGCCTCTTTTTAAAAACAGCTACTTTTTCAGTGCCCTCATTAATTTTGGAGGGCATTTTTATTTTTTATACTGCTGTAGTAGCTGCTAAAGTTGCTGCGGCTGCGGCAGCACTTGCTGCAGCAGCATTCGATTCATTGTTTACATTAGCCATACTCACAAAACTATAGCCCCAGCCTTTCAATTCATTTGTCCAAGCAAGAGAGCCATCTTTAGCATACAAGCAAACTAAAATGCCGCTTACACCAATAAATAGTTTATCTCCCTCCAAACTTATCTGCCCAATAGTTCCCATTGTTGAAGCAGTTTTTACATATTGCTTTAATTTTATTTCCCAAATAATGCTGCCATCTTTTTTATTGATAGCAGCTACTCTTCCGTTACTTAAAATAAATAGGTTGTTATTTTTCATTTGGTATAAATTTATTTAATTACCATATTCACTCAAAAACTTTATTCTCATTATTTTTAATTGTTCCCAGCTAAAATCACTGTCTGCCATTTCTGCTTGTGCTACATTAAGATCAGATGTTTCGCAACCTTTAAAATAATCCATTATTTCTTCTTGCTCGTATTCATCTACCATTTCATCTATTGCATAGCCAAGGTTTAGCTTAGTGCCACTAGCTACGATGGTTTCCATTTCTTCTAACAGCTCTTCTATTTTTAATCCTTTTGTTTTTGCAATGGTTTCCAACGTCATTTTTTTATCTACATTTTGTATGATAAAAATTTTATTGTTGTTTTTATTTGCCACACTTTTCATCACAAAATCATCTGGCCTTACAATATCATTTTCTTCTACGTATTTTGTTATAGCATCTAAAAATGGTTTGCCATACCTTATAGATTTACCCTTGCTTACACCACTTATTTTTTCTAGCTCTTCCATAGTAGTTGGGTACATGGTAGCCATATCTATTAATGAGCTCTCAAGAAAAATTACAAAGGGTGGTAAGTTCTTTTCTTTAGATACTTTTTTGCGAATATCTTTTAATATTACCAATAATCTTTCATCCGTTACACTTTCTATTTCACCAACTGGTCCACCTTCTTCATCATCTGCATTTGCATCTTCAAACAAGTTGTTTAATGCTATTTTAAAGCTGGTGGGTTTTTTCATAAATACCCTACCAGCCTTGGTTATTTTTAGTACACCATACTCCACAATGTCTTTTTCTAGCAAGCCTTGCAATAGCATTTGTCTTATGAGGCTACTCCAAAAATGTGGTTCTTTATCATTGCCACAGGCAAATGCATTAAGCTCTTCGTGTCTGTACATTTTTACTGCTGGGGTAGCTTTTCCTGTTATAACGAGTATAGCATATTCAATTGCAAACTGTTCGCCTAATTCATCTACCGTTTTTAATGCATTGAGTGTTTCTTCTTTTGCTTCTATTTTTTCTTTAGGGTGTACACAGTTATCACAATGGCCACAGCTCTCTTTATCATCATACATTTCTCCAAAGTAATACAGCAATGTTTTGCGCCTACATACACTACTCTCTGCATACGATACGGTTTCATTTATAAGTTGTGCACCTACTTCTCTTTCGCTTAAGTTTTTATCCCTCATTAAATGCTCTAGCTTGCTCACATCTTTATGCGAATAATAGAGTAAGCATTTTCCTTCCATACCATCTCTACCTGCTCTACCTGTTTCTTGATAATAATTTTCTATAGATTTTGGTATGTTATAATGTATTACAAAACGTACATCAGGTTTATCTATACCCATTCCAAAAGCAATGGTAGCAACAATTACAGCTACATCATCATTCAAAAATTGATCTTGTCTTTGAGCCCTTAGTTTTGCTTCAAGCCCTGCATGGTATGCCACCGCACTTATGCCATTTGCATTTAGCATGGCAGCAAGTTCCTCAGTAGTTTTTCTATTGAGGGTGTAAATAATACCACTCTTATTTTTATAATTTTGTATAAAGCGTACAATGCTTTTATTTGTTTGTTCTACATTTATTTTGGGTTGTACCTCGTAATATAAATTTGCTCTGTTAAAAGAGGATATAAAAATATTAGGGTCTCTTAAACCAAGGTTTTTTGCAATATCGCTTTGTACTTTTGGTGTAGCCGTAGCAGTAAGAGCAATTATTGGCACATTTGGGTTTATCAATTCTGTCATTTCTTTTAAACGACGATACTCTGGCCTAAAGTCGTGCCCCCACTCAGATATACAATGGGCTTCATCTACAGCAAAAAACGAAATATCTAAACTTTTAAAAAACTCTACATTTTCTTCCTTCGTCATTGTTTCTGGTGCTACATATAACATTTTTGTGCGGCCAGCCGTTAAATCATCTTTTACTATTTTTTGTTGCCCTTTATTAAGTGTGCTGTTTAAAAAATGAGCTACATCATCTTTGCTGCTAAAGCCACGCATAAGATCTACTTGATTTTTCATTAAAGCAATAAGTGGAGAAACAACAATAGCGACACCTGCACTCATCATCGCTGGCAATTGGTAGCACAAACTCTTACCACCACCAGTAGGCATTATTACAAATGTATCTTTACCACTTAGTAAGCTTGATATAATTTCTTCTTGAGGAAATTTAAAAGTATCAAAACCAAAATGCTCTTGTAAGGATTTCTTTAAGTTAAAGTCTGATACTAACGCTTTTTTTTCTGTTTTTTTTACAGCCGGTTTCTTTTTTGTTGTAGGGCTTGTTTTTGTTGTTGCCATAATTTTCAAATAGGTACTTTTAAATAAATAAAAGCACAATGCTTTTTAAAAAGGGCAGCGAAGTTACTTAATAGCACTTTACAATAAAAGTAAAAAAATGGTAAAAATGGATGTTCGTTGCCTTTATTTTCAGTTGGTTAAATTAATCAATTTTTTTGTACTAGCCATATTTTTTTTTAATTATCTTTTGTTGTGTATTGTATGATTGCTTTATGAGCATTTTAAAATAAGTTTGCAGCTGTGAATATCAAAAACAATCAATACATAATAGATAGTGCAAAACGGACTATTGAGCTTCAAAAAGAAGCTATAGAAGGATTACAAAGTTTTGTGAACGAACATTTGGTACATGCAGTAGACGCAATAGCAGCTTGCAAAGGTCGCTTAGTGATAAGTGGAATTGGTAAAAGTGCTATTGTAGCCCAAAAAATGGTAGCTACAATGAATAGCACTGGCACCCCAGCTTTGTTTATGCATGCTGCAGATGCTATACACGGTGACCTAGGCATGATACAGCAAGATGATGTAGTATTAATAATAAGCAAAAGCGGGGATAGCCCAGAAATAAAAGTACTTACACCACTGGTAAAAAACTTTGGTAATATAATAATAGGTATGGTAGGCAATATGCAATCTTACCTTGCAAAGCATAGCCATATTGTGTTAAATACTACCGTGCAAAAAGAAGCCTGCCCCAATAATCTTGCACCCACTACTAGTACTACTGCACAAATGGTAATGGGAGATGCATTGGCTATTTGCCTTATGGAAACTAAATCTTTTAAAATGGAAGACTTTGCAAAGTTTCATCCTGGTGGGGCATTGGGCAAAAAAATGTACTTAAGAGTTGGAGAGTTAATACAATTGCACGAAAGTCCTTATGTAAACGAAGCAGATAATGTAAAAAAAGTAATAATTGAAATAAGTAAAAAGAGGCTAGGCGCTACGGCTGTTTTAAATAATGCAAATGAAGTGGTGGGCATTGTAACTGATGGAGATGTAAGGCGAATGTTTGAAAAATACGATGACTTTAAAGCCATTGTTGCAAAAGATATAATGAGTATACAACCCAAAACCATTAGCACCGATATGCTTGCTGTAGAAGCATTGCAGCAAATGAAGGAATTTAATATAAGCCAGCTACTGGTATTGGATAATGAAAAGTATGCAGGTGTCTTACATGTGCACGATTTAATGAGAGAAGGAATAATATAAATATATACAATTGCCGCTATTGAGAAATATCATTGTTGTTTTATTGGTTGTCGTTTTTTGCAGTTGTCGTTTTAACGATGATATTGAAGATTTACAATACGATGAAAAAGATTTGAAAACAGACTTAAAAATCTTTAAAGGTATTGTGACAGATATGCATGCAGGTGTGTATGCATACAACAGCCCAAAAGAAATAGATTTGCTATTTGATAGTATTGCAAATAGCATAGAAGGCTCTTTGGATTTAAGGAGCTTTTTTAAGAAAGTAGATTTTATTGTGGACAGGATAAAATGTATACATACAACCACCTATTTTCCTGCTGCTTTTTATGATAGTATTAGTAGTAGAGCACTATTTTTTCCTACACCATTAATATTAATAGATAACAAACTTATTGTAAATTCTGACAATCAAAATATACCATTGGGTGCAGAGGTTACAAAAATAAACAAGTATAAAGCAGCAGATATAATTAGAAATTTAAAAAACTATAGGCATACAGATGGTAATAGCAATCTGGCTCGGCATGCGGCTATAAATGAAGATTTTGCTTACGACTTCTATTTAAACTACGGCGGCTTTAAAAATTTTGATATTGAATATATAGAAGATAGTAGTAAAATAATTGTGCAAAAAAGCTTTTATGCGGAAAAGTTAAATACGTTATATGACGATGTATCTTTCTCTTCTTTTTATAAAGAGAAAAAACAAGTAGCGTATGATTTAGAAATGGATGATGCAACTCAAACAGCAACCATTACCCTTACTACTTTTACTTTTGAAACTACTGATGGTTATTTTGCTTTTCTTCATTTTTTAGAAAACAGTTTTAGGTTAATTAAATTAAGTGGTTTTAAAAATCTGATAATAGATTGTAGAGAAAATGGCGGAGGGTATTATGATGCCACCTATAGCACATTGGGTTACTTGGTTAATGAACCATTGATGGAATTTGATAGTGCTTTTCAAAGATTTAAAAACTTGTCTTTTAAAGAATACATTTCACCGATAGATACTGCAAGAATAGAGGAGTATGATACAGCCTATAAAATATTTGACAAGAAAAGCAATCGTTTGTTTAAACTTAAAACAGAAGAGATAAGTAAATGGTACCCTCAGCAAAATTTGTTTAATGGAAATTTGTATGTATTAATAAATGGCAATGTGGCATCTGCAGCATCTACCTTTGCTGCTATATTAAAAGATAAAACAAATGCTGTAATAGTAGGTGAAGAAACTGGAGGATCAAATAATTCGCATAATTCCGCAGTAATAAATTTTGAGCTGCCCCACTCAAAACTTTCCCTTGCAATACCTTTGCGTAGGTATTACCAACCAAATAAGAAAGCCTTGAAAGATAGAGGGGTACTGCCCAATATACAAATAAAACAAACTATAAAAGATTTAATAAATGGGAATGATAATGCAATGATGTATATTTTAGATAGCCTAATTGCAAAATAAAAAACCAATATTTGTAAAATAAAGGAATAGTAAATGAACAAACACAATTATGTAGCTATAATGGCGGGTGGTATAGGAAGTAGATTTTGGCCAATGAGCCGTACGGACATGCCAAAACAATTTTTGGATATTTTAAATATAGGCAGAACCCTTATTCAAGCTACCTTTGATAGGTTTGCTTATTTTATACCTGCTGAAAATATTTTTATTGTAACTGCAGATCAATATAAAGATATTGTGATGGAACAATTACCAGAAATAAAGCCTGAAAACATACTTTGTGAACCTAGCAGAAAAAATACAGCACCTTGTATTGCATACATTGCATATAAATTGATGCAAATAGATGTAAATGCAAATCTTATTTGTGCTCCTGCAGATCATTTAATAACAGAGAAAGAAGCATTTGTAGAAACTTGTAAAAAAGCATTGCACTTTACATCTCACATTAAAGCATTGGTAACTCTGGGTATAAAACCCACAAATCCAAATACTGGTTATGGATATATACAATACGAATCATTGGCTGCTGCCGAAAATACATTTAAAGTAAAGTTGTTTACAGAAAAACCAGATGCAGCGCTTGCCAAAACATTTGTAGCAAGTGGAGATTTTTTATGGAATGCAGGCATATTTGTATGGCAGGTGAAGAATATTGTAAAAGCATTTGAAACTTTTGCACCTGAATTACATGAGGTTTTTGATGCAGAAAAGCAGCATTTTAATACTACCAACGAGAAAGCTGCTATTGATAGAATATACCCACAATGCACTAATATTTCTATAGATTATGCAGTAATGGAAAAAGCAGATAATGTGTATGTAATTCCATCTTCGTTTGGGTGGAGCGACTTAGGTACATGGAAAAGTGCTTATGAAACGATAGAAAAAGATTATTTAGAAAACGCAGTAGGTGGTAACGAAGTAATAGTAATTGATGCTACTAAGAATATGGTAAAAGTGCCTAATAAAAAGCTGGTGGTTTTACAAGGGCTAGATGATTTTATTATTGTAGATACAAAAGATGTTTTGCTAATTTGCAAAAAAGATAAGGAACAAGAAATAAAAGAATACGTAGCAGAAGTAAAAAGAAAAAAAGGAGACAAATATTTATAATTTTTTGCTATAATTAAGATTTTTAATAAGTGGGAATAGTTATTAATTCTGTTTCTTTTTTTACTACAATTGTAGTCGTTTTTTTATTCTCTATTTGTAATAGTTTAATTGTTTTTGGCTTTTCTGCTATTGATTTTCCCGCTGGGGCCAATATATCTATTTTCCAAATTGTACTACCTTTTGGTTGTACAAATTTTATTTTATTTCCTTCAAAATCTATTTGGCTTGTAGCCTCCTCCTTATTTATTTTTGTAACAGAAAAACGCACAGCCAATTTATCGTAAAAAATATTACTAAAAGTGGGGGTGCTAGCACATTTGCTGGTAATGTAAATTGATCTTTCTATTTTTAATGTTGGTTTTGTTTGATTGCCATTTTCATCTATAGGCACAGTGCCTGGTTGCCAAATTCTATACACTGGGTAAGTGGCTATAATACTGCATTTTTTTTGTGCAAAACTTAAAAATGAAATACAAGTAATAATTAATGTAGTAATAATCGTTTTCATGCTGTAATTTACATAAATAATTAAACAGATAAAATAGCATTGAATAATGACCCCAATTATTAAAAGTAAACTGCCGCATGTAGGGCCTACTATTTTTACAACGATGAGTACACTAGCAGCTGAGCACAATGCCATTAACTTAGGGCAGGGTTTTCCAGATTATGCAATGAGTTATACGCTGGTAGAGCTTGTAAATAAAGCTATGAAAGATGGGCATAACCAATATGTGCATTCTAATGGGTTGCCTTTGTTGAGAGAAAAGATTTCTCAAAAAGTACAAAACCTTTATAACGCCGTTGTACACCCTGCTGATGAAATTACCATTACACCTGGCGGTACTTATGCTTTATATACTGCTCTTACAACTATTTTACAACCTGGCGACGAAGTAATAGTATTTGAACCTGCTTATGATTGCTACATTCCTGCAATAGAAATGAATGGCGCAATAGCCATTCGTATTCCTTTAATAACAGATGAATACAAAATAGACTGGGCTACTACCAAGCAGATGATAACTGCTAAAACCAAAGCAATAATTATAAATAGCCCACACAACCCTACTGGTGCAGTGTTAAATGAAAATGATATTGAGAAATTAACAGAGCTCACACAAGACACTGGTATTTTTATCATAAGTGATGAAGTGTATGAGCATCTTATTTTTGATGATAAAAAACATTTGTCTATTTTGAAATACCCAGCTTTGTACGAAAGAAGTTTTGTAAGTTTTTCTTTGGGTAAAGTATACAATTGTACTGGCTGGAAAATGGGTTATTGCATTGCACCACCCATGCTTACAAAAGAATTTAGAAAGGTACATCAGTTTAACGCATTCACCGTTTTTGGGCCTGCACAGCATGCGTTTGCTTCTTTTTTGCAAAATGAAAATGAGTACGTAAACTTGGGTAAGCAACTACAACAAAAAAGAGATTATCTGCAAGCATTAATGAAACAAACAAAATTTGAACCACTACCTAGCCATGGAAGTTATTTTCAAATTTATAGTTATAAAAATATTAGTGATGCCAATGAATATGATATGGCAGTAAGGTTGGTAAAAGAATGTGGGGTAGCTACCATACCTGTAAGTGCTTTTTATAAAACACCAATAGAAAATAAAGTGTTACGTTTTTGTTTTGCAAAAAAAGAAAGTACTTTAGATGCAGCTGTAGAAAAATTATTAAAAATGTAAGTATGAAATTTGCACCTTTTATATTGTTTGTAATATTTTTTTGTAGTTGCTCAACAACTCAAATAAGCAAACCTGCACATTTTGAATCAGTAAAAAGTAATCATAAAATAATAGCTATTTTGCCAGCTTATGTAAAATTGTTTGTGCCCAATGGTTTAGGAAAGGAAGTGCCTAAAGAAACATTAGATGATGCTGCAATGAAACTATCTTTTATTATACAAAATGAGATGTATAAATGGTTTTTAAAAAATAAATATACCGTATTGGTAGAAGATGTTCGCTTTTCAAATCAAAAATTATTTTCAAAAGGATTAACATTTAAGGATTATAAAACAATTCCAAAAGACTCAATTGCCAAAATATTAGGTGTGGATGCAGTTGTATTTGGTACTACTGATTTAACCAAGTCCAATCTTAAAACGATAAATTTATTTTTGAATTTTTCTTCTCCTTTAAATGTTATAACTAGTATAGCATCAACAAGTATAATTTTGAATGAACAAAATGAAACACTTACAGATAATATTAACTTAAATGTTGTTGTAGTAGAAACAAAAACAAATTTAAAATTGGTAGAAAAATCTTATAGTACAGTTGTGAAAGCAGATGGGGGATTTGAAAAATTCTATAGAAATTCTATAAAAAATTTCGCAAAAAACTTACCATACAAAAAATAGTTACACTCCAAATTGTATCAAGTGATGATCTAAATGTTTGTACATTGCCATACCCCATTGGTCTGTGGAAAAACTACCAAACATTGGATGTGGATAGCGCCCTATTTTTTCGGAACCAGTTTGATGAAATTTTTCAATAATATTTAAAAGTTTTAGTAATTCTGTATTAAAATCTCTTTCATCTTTTATAACAAAATTGGGTGCGGTTGGTAAATTTTGTTTCCAAGCTTTGTCATTATATAAAGTAGGTTTTATAGCCCAACCAATTAACCTGCCAATAAACATACGAGGCATTGCTGTTTCACTTAATGGAACTTTGTAGGCTTCACTTACATGAGCAATCATTTGCGATACATTCATTTTTCCCCAATGAGCTTTGCTATCTGGTTGTAAATTTTGTACTCTTTTGGTAAGTTCAATGTATACATCTTTGTCCAATAAATTTTTCATAAAGCAATTTTGGCAAAATTTACGAAATAGATTTTAAATAAATCTCCGCTTTTTGTAAATCTTCTGGTATATCTATTTTTACTATATCTCCTTCGGTTTCTACCATCCTCAATTGCACTCCATTTTCAAGATAACGAAGGCATTCTATTTTTTCAGAAGCTTCCAGTGGCGTCATTTCCCATTGGGTAAACTGCAACAAAGCAACTTTTCTAAAAGCATATACACCAATATGTTCGTAATAAATGGGCGTTATTAATTGCTCTCTATGAAAAGGAATTACACTTCTGCTAAATAGCAATGAATTCATTTTTTTATCTACAGCTACTTTTACAATATTGGTATTATTAATTTGTGCAATGTCTGTAATTTTTTTTATGGGGGAAGCTACTTGTACTGTTTCATCATCTATAAAAACATCAAGGAGTTTTTTTAGCATCATTGCATTTACAAAAGGTTCGTCACCTTGTACATTCAATACAATATCTACCTCCATATCTTTTATAGCTTCAGCAATTCTATCGCTACCACTTTCATGCTCAGCAATACTCATAATAGCGTTACCACCATGGTTGGTTATTTCATCAAATATTAATCTATGATCTGTTACTACTATTACATCGTCAAACAAATTAGTAGCCACCGTATTTTCATAAGTGCAACGAATAACTGTTTTGCCACCCAGTGGTTGCATTAATTTAAAAGGAAATCTGGTAGCTGCATACCTAGCCGGAATCATTGCAATTATTTTCATATTGTGTGATTTAGCTTTTTAGTCTTTAAACATTGCCTCAGCTTGTGCACCACTTTCTGGCTTACCTACATCTATTAATTTTCCATTGCTATGATCAAAAGCCATTATTTTTTCTGTATCTGCTAAACGTAAATACAAATCTATCATAGAAAACTTGCCTTCTTCTTTTATTAAAGAAAATATGGAGGTAGATATAATATGTATTCCACTAAATGCCTTTTTAGTACCTGCTGTTCCTTTTTGCTCACCTGTTTTTTCATTGTACCAGCCACATAAAACTTGGTTTTCATTAAACAATAAATAACGGCTCGTAGCCCTATTGGTAACTGCTACAGTAGCAAGTGGGTTATTTATTTTATGTTCGGCATACATTTTAGAAATATCTAAATCTGTAAGCATATCTGCATTCATTAATACAAATGGTTCATTCCCCTCTAATAAATAATCTGCTGCTTTTTTTAGTCCGCCACCTGTTTCTAGTACCTCATTTGTTTCATCGCTTATAACCACATTACTACCCCAGCCATTGTTGTCCTTAATGGCTGCAATAATTTGATCTGCAAAATGATGCACATTTACTATTGCATTTTTTATACCAAACGATTGTAGGTATTCAATATTTCTTTGCAATAAAGGTTTTCCATTTACTGGGTACAATGCCTTTGGGTGATTTTCAGTAAAGGGTTTTAGCCGAGTGCCTAAGCCAGCGGCAAGTATCATTGCTTTCATATTATTCTGCAAAATTTTGTTCCACATGTTTTACTACAGTCTTCACTGCATATTTATTTTTTAAATGCCTTGCAAGTGCATCAGCAGCATACACACTTCTGTGTTGCCCACCTGTACAACCAAAGTTTACTTCTAAAATTGCAAAATTTCTTTTTATATAATCTTCCACAGATATATCAACAGTGCTAAACACACCTGCAAGAAATTCATCCATCCTTGTTTTTTCCACTAGGTAATCTTGTACTGGTTTATCTCTTCCAGTTTCTTTTTTATGTTCTTCTATTCTCCCTGGGTTTAATATTCCTCTACAGTCAAATACAAAGCCACCACCATTATCCGATACATTTTTTGGATAACCACTTTTTAAAAATGAAAAACTTTTTATTTGCACCACCAAAGGTGTTTCTGCTGTTGCTTTTATAGGCTCAAAGCGATGTATTACTTCATCTGCCACAATAAGATCCAGCACTCTTTCAAACTCTGGTACACTTATTCCCATTTTATTATTTTGCAAAAATGCTTTTAAATTTCTTAATGCTAATGGAATACTGGTGAGAAAATGTGCTTTTCTTTCAAGCAAACCTCTAAAACCATAAGCACCCAAAACTTGTAATAAACGAATTAATACATAGCCATTATATTGACTTATGAATCTATTGTTATCAATAGGCTGCCCCAATTGTTCTTCTGCACATTCAATGTAATAATGTAGTAATTCAGTTTTCCACTCGTCGCTCAAATCTGCTTTGGCTTGCCAAAGCATAGAAGCTACATCGTATTGTAAAGCACCATGCATGCCTCCTTGGTAATCTATAAAATGGGGCTCACCATTTTTTATCATTATATTTCTACTTTGAAAATCTCTATACAAGAAAAACTTGAAGTCTGCATGGTTTAAATAGTTGCTCAGAGCATCTAAATCATCCCCTAGCTTTTCTTTATCGTAAGGTATTTTTAAAGTGTCTAAAAAATAATATTTAAAATATAAAAAATCACTTAAAATAGCTTGCTTGCCAAATTCTTTGCTGGTTATACATTTGCTGTAATCAAGATTAGCATCTCCTTTAATTTGAATATGTGCTAAAGCTTTAAGCGTTTTTTTGTATAAACCCTTCACCCCCTCTGTAGCACCTTTGGTTTCTAAAATACTTAACAAAGCATTATCGCCAAAATCTTCTTGAATGTAAATCGTTTTATCTTCGTTTACTGCAAATATGGTTGGTACAGGTGCATTTACATTTTTAAAATGCTCAGTAAAGTACAAGAAAGTTTCATTTTCTTTTAAATTGTTACTTACGGTAGCTATGTAATTATTGCTTTCACACTCAAGCCTGTAGTAGGCTCTGTCACCACCGCTCTGTGGTATTTTTTTAATATCTATAATTTTATCGGCACTGTATTGTGCAAAAAGTTGTACAATTTGTTCTTTAGGGCTTGTCATGTAGTTTTTATGATAAGCTGTAAAAATAACCTAAAAAATGATTACTGTTATTGAAAAAACAATTTCTAGGTTAAAAAATACAAGTAATTTTCTATTAACTTTTTGATACCTTTATAATCCAATTTTTTTTATACTACGTATTTGATTTTGTATATGTAAATTTAACAAAATGGCACAACCAACTATAGAATTAATAGATGCACTTCGCACCACAGCAAAAAAACTTGAAAACGGTGCATACCACTCTTGGGGCCACCATGGGGCATGCAATTGTGGCAACTTGGTACAATCTGTAACCGATTTTACAAAAGATGAAATCTTACGCTATGCGCATGATGGTGCTGGCGAATGGACAGAACTAGCTATAGATTTTTGCCCTATTACCAATGCGCCATTAGCTTTAATTTTTCATAAGCTAGAAGAAATTGGATTAACGCCTACAGATATTCACCACATAGAATATTTATCTGACGAAGATGTATTGAATAATCTGCCAGGTGGAAAACGGTGGCTTAAGCGAAATAAAAAAGAAGATGCAATAGCCTATTTTGAAACTTTTGCAAATGTGCTAGAAGAAAAGTTATTGAAAACGATAAATATAGATGAGTTTTTGCAGCACAAAAAAATATTGAAAGCAGAATTAGTTTAATCCTCTGAACCACTTTTTGTAAAGCCGATGAAAATTTTCATCGGCTTTCTTGTAGCTATTATTTATTTACCAATGAATAAATCGCACCATCTAAAAACTTGCCATCGTAAAATTCATTTTCTGTAAAATGGGCTTCTTTTACAAAGCCATTTTTTTCTAAAACCCTTGCAGATGCTATATTTTTAGGGTCTATTACACCTTCTAAACTGTGCATACCCATTTGGTTAAATCCAAAATCTATCATAAGTTTTATAGCTTCAGTAGCAATGCCTTTGCCATGGTATTCTTGCAAAAGCATGTAGCCTATTTCACTTCTAAAATGCTCCCACTTTATTCTGTAGTGTCCAATAAATCCAATTAGTTTTGGGTTTCCTTTTAGTGTTATAGCCCAATTGCAACCATCGTTTATTTCCAATCTACTTTGTATCATATTTATAAGATCCATTGCGTCTTCTAGTTTTTCAGCTACGGGGCGGGGTATATATTTCATCACCTCTTTATTACTACGCATAGCATACATTTCGTTTACATCATCAGGTGTTATTTGTCTTAACAGTAATCTGTCAGATTCAAGATTTTGAAAAGGTAGAAACGAAAAGTTTTGCATAAAATTTACTTGAAAATTTAAGATACAAGTTTTATTACAAATGAAAAAATTAGCTTTGCGTTTTAATATTATAAAAATGAAATACACACTAGTAGAAGGAGATTTGATACAGTTTAGAAAAACAAGTATGATTTTGAAAACACCACCCAATGAAAACAATGCAGGTTATTTGCAATTGTTAATGACACATCCACCGAATATTGGGCCAGGGTTACACATACACCCAACAGGCCCCGAAACTTTTTTAGTAGTAGAAGGTACATATACTTTTACATTGGGTGAAAAAATTATTGAAACAACAAAAGGAGATTTTGTATTTATACCACAAAACATTCCACACAAATACAACGCTGGAGAAAATGGCGGTCAACTATTAGTTACAACTCCTGCTGCGGTGGTAAATTATTTTAAAATAATTTCAACCAAATTATTAAATGGAGAAGCAATAACCAATGAATTTGAATACCAATGTGCAAAAGCTAATGGGCAAATATTTGTAGATAGTGAAGGCGGATTTGGGCATAAATAGTTTGCTTAAATTACAAATATTTGAATTGTAATATCTTAAGGATAAAAATAAAGTTGTACTTTTATATTCTTAATATTTTATATTATGAAAAAAGTATCCTTATTTCTTATAGTGCTTGTAATTTTTTTTGCATGTAAAAAACCAGTAATAGAAACGATCAATACAAATAACACTAGAGACTCTCTTACATATCAACCAAAAGTACCTGGTTCAAAATGGACGTATACAAGAACTGCACTTGGCACAAATACTACCTATAATTTTACTCGCCTTAATTATGACTCTACTGCTTGGGGAAGTGTCTTTCCTGTTTTTAGTAGTGATATAGATCCTAACCAATATATAAGACAAAATGGAGATAAATATTATACCATTCTTACAGGCTCTACCTTTAAGCCTGAATTGCTTGTATTGGATGTTTCAAAAAATGTAAATGAAAGCTGGATAGGAGGTATAAACGGAAACGATACATATACTTACACTATCAAAGAAAAAAATCCTACTTATGTACTGGATGGTTTTAGTTTTAAAAATGTAATAAAAGTGTATACGGAGCGTACAACATTAACGGGTGGAACAACTACCGTAACCTTATCTGGAAATGTTTTTTACGCACAGGGAGTAGGGCAAATTAAATTAGATGGAATAGTAAATGTAGCTGGTACAAATGTGCCTGTAAGTACAAAGCTTATTGTGCTGGATTTAAAGTAAAATTATTTTCTATACAGCGCAAAAGCCCTAAAAATCATTATAACTCCTGTAACTACTAAGCCCCAAAAAATAAAGTAGCTGCCCATGCTACTTTTGCTGGCAGCACTATAAGAAACATAAGAGATAGCTATACCCGATATTATAAAGAAGCAGCCCATTACAAGCAATTTCCAAAAATCTTTTCTATCTCTATTATCGTTTAAAACATTATCAATAATAGTTGTAGCGTAATCTTGGGAAATTCCCTGTTTGCAAAGTTCATCTGTAATAAAATGCTGAGGTTCGTTAGCTTTTATAAGTTTTCTTGCAAGTGTATGAAGTTCATCTATTTTTAAATCAGCTTTATTCATGCTTTTAAATAGGGGAAGTTAAAAATATTATAATAATGTTGTTGATGTTATTAAAATCGAAATTAATGTACATTTTTGAGTATGAAAAAAATAACATTATTTGTTTTTCTTTTTTGCAGCATAGTTACTTATGCACAAGTATTAGGCTATAAAAAAGAAAAATTGTATTATTTTATTACAAGCGATAGTCTTGTAGGTGTAAGAAATCAAGTAAACAAAATTGTAATTACGCCAAGATTGGCAATGTATTTTAATAATAATCTTACAAAAAATGACTGTAAAAAAGAAATAAAAGAAAATCTTATTTACATGGATTTACAAAATAATGAAAAACAAGAACCTCATAGTTGTGGGGCGGTTTATAACAGAACAGGTGAATTTTTGTTTGCTCCATTTTTATTTGACAATGGGCCAGATTATGTAGTAGAAGGATTGATGAGATTTGTGAAAAATGGAAAAGTGGGTTTTGCTAATTATAAAACAGGTGATATTGTTATTGAAGCAAAATATGATTTTGCAGAGCCTTTTAATTATGGTATATCAAGCTATTGTAATGGATGTACTTGGAAAAGTAAAGGTGAACACCAATTTGTAACGGGTGGTATAGCGGGGTACATAAATAGAAATGGCCAAGAGCTTGTTATATTAACTAAGCCAACAAGTAGCAAAGATCAAATAATAAATTCTGCAAAATATATTCCATATCAATTTACATACAATCTTTTTGAACAAAAAATAATAGATTCATTTTATAAAATGAATGTTATTTCCAAGGCTACATTTGTAAACTATTACAACAAATTAGATAGTAATGAAAATAAATTGTACTATGAAATCGTAGAACGACCCTCAATAAGTTTTCCTTATTACAAAATAGATCCGTTCCGTTTTAGCAATAGAAATGGATTTTATAATATTTCTGACGACTTGCTTTTTTATGTATCCGCAGACGGAAAAAAATATTATAATTCTCAAATTTTTAATAATAAGTTAATACCATTGGAGAAATGGCTCAAAAAATATATTCATGATGCAAAAGTATTTTTAGCCACACACAAAGATGCTCCAAATCCTTTTTAAAAAAACATTACAACTTCACTATCCTTAAACTTGCAAAAGGTGCAATAACCGTATTTCCATTAGCTATTACACTTGCATTTGCTGGAGTCATTAAGCTTATGGGTTGCTGTGGTACTGTAGCAGGGTTTGCATAGCCAAACACATCGCCATCTTCAGTACCTGCATCATAGCCATATACTGGTATTGTAACGTCGGTAATCCATTTTCCATTTTGTATTAAGTTATAGCTATCTATACCTACAAACCAGTCGGGTGATGGGGCTAACATAGATTCGAAACTTATTTTTGAATTTTTAATATTCACATTTATACTTGTAGAGTCTGTGCCTACAATGCCAGGTATGGTTAGAAAAAACTTACTCAATGCTTTGTTTGCAGCTATTAAAGAATCCATTTCTCTTTTTAAAACAGTACTGCTTCCTATTTCTGCTACATTTTCTACACCTTTGGTTGCTAAAGCCCCTAGGGAGTATACATTGCATTCATTGCTATGTATTAAGCCAATAAATTGTGTAAAATGTTCGGTTGCAGGAATTGTATGCTGTGGAGATTTCCAAATACCCGTAATAATAATTTTGTATGATGCTAAAGTATCAATTTTAACTGTTGGTACTTCTTCTGCAATAGTTTTTGCTGTTTCTTTTTTACAAGAAAAAAAGAATATACATAAAAGAGATACTAAAAGGATTGAATAATATTTTTTCATAAAAAGATAATGGTTTAAGCTATATACAAAAAAGCCGCCTAAAAAGTTTTGGCGGCTATAGCTATTTTTAAAAAAGTTAATCCATTTTATTTGGCTTCAATACAGTAATATACAATACAAATAAATAAACTATATCTTTTATGAAGTTCTAGTATTTTAGCTTCTTAGGATCTTGCCTGCTATGCCAAAAACTCAATAATATAACTTCTTTTTTAGACACATAATATTTATAATACAACACAATATATTTATTGATTTTTACTTTTCTTATTGATCGGCTTTTTGGAGAAGCCATATACATTAGAGGGTTTTCCTCAATTCTAAAAACAATGTGATTGGTTTGTCTAACAAAAT
Source organism: Ferruginibacter sp. (assembly GCA_043770525.1). Taxonomy (GTDB): domain Bacteria; phylum Bacteroidota; class Bacteroidia; order Chitinophagales; family Chitinophagaceae; genus Ferruginibacter. The sequence goes on along the minus strand of JAYVID010000246.1, from coordinate 15,469 downwards.
TTAAAATTTCTTTCTCTGTCCAATTATTTTGTAAATATTCAATATTTTTTTGAAAAGTATTCTCAGCTTCATTAGACCATATTATTTTTATAGCCATTTCTTATACTTTTTCATTACTTCCGCATGTGTTTTTGTTTTGCCTTCTGCAGCATCTTTTAATCCATTTTCTATGGAGGTTTTTTCAGCTTCACTTATCTCATCCCACCAATCAGTTTCTGCATTTGCTTGTAGCATTGCATGAACCATTTTTACCACTTTATCATCTGCAGAATCTATATATTTTTTTGTTTCCTTCTTTAATAATAATGTGTCTTTCATGTTTCTTTTGTTTTCTCAAATTTAATAAAAGTTTTTGAGACTTTTACGCTAACAAAGATTCTTAGTATTTATATGTACCGCACAGAACTTTAATCCATCTTCTCTGGTCTCATCATAGGAAACAACAATACATCTTGTATTGAAACTTGCCCAGTAAGCAGCATACACAAACGATCTATACCAAAGCCAATGCCACTTGTAGGTGGCATACCATATTCTAATGCACGTAAAAAATCATGGTCTATAAACATGGCTTCATCATCTCCACGTTCCATCAATTTTATTTGATCTTCAAACCTTGCACGCTGCTCTATAGGATCATTTAACTCACTGTATGCATTGGCTATTTCTTTACCATTTATCATCAACTCAAAACGCTCTACCAAGCCTGGCTTACTGCGGTGCTTTTTTGTAAGTGGACTCATTTCTACAGGGTAGTCTGTAATAAAGGTAGGTTGTATATAATGATGCTCACACTTGCCTCCAAAAATTTCATCTATCAATTTTCCTTTGCCCCATTTTTCATCTGCATGTATATGTAGTTGTTTGCACACTTCTCTAATACCTGCTTCATCCATTTCGCTAATATCAAAACCAGTATGCTCTTTTATAGCATCGTACATGGTAATGCGTTTGTAAGGCGCTTTAAAACTAATTTCATTTTCCCCCATTTGTACTGTTGCAATTCCGTTTGTGGCAATGGCTGTTTTTTCCAACAACTGCTCTGTGGTATCCATCATCCACTCATAATCTTTATAGGCAGTGTAAAATTCTAGTACAGTAAATTCTGGGTTGTGCGTACGGTCCATGCCTTCGTTTCTAAAATTTCTGCTAAACTCGTATACCCACTCAAACCCACCTACAATAAGCCTTTTAAGATACAACTCATTTGCTATACGCATATACATGGGTACATCCAACGCATTGTGATGTGTAGTAAACGGACGTGCAGCAGCACCACCAGGTATACTTTGTAACACAGGCGTATCTACTTCTATAGCACCTTGCTCATTTAAAAAACTACGAATGGCATTTACCATTTTTGTACGCTTTATAAACACTTCTTTTACTGCAGGGTTTACAATTAAATCTGCATAGCGTTGGCGATAACGAAACTCAGGATCCGTTACTTCATCAAACGATTCTCCATCTTTTTCTTTTACAATAGGCAATGGGCGAAGCGCTTTGCTTAAAATAGTAAACTCAGTAGCATGTATAGATGTCTCTCCTGTTTTTGTGGTAAATACATATCCTTTTATGCCAATAAAATCTCCAATATCCACCAGCTTCTTCCACACATTTGCGTACATGCTTTTATCATCGCCAGGGCAAATATCATCTTGCTTTATATAAAATTGTATTTTGCCGCTAGCATCTTGCAATACAGCAAAATTTGCTTTACCCATATCTCTCACACTCATTATACGCCCAGCTACACACACGTTTGCAAAGTCTGCTTTATTTTCCTCTCCCTTATAATTTTCTTTTATAGCTGCCGCAGTAATGTTTACTGGGTACAATGCTGCAGGGTATGCATCAATACCTAGGCTTGTAAGTTCAGCTAGTTTTTCTCTTCTTATTATTTCTTGCTCAGATAAGTGTTGTGTGCTCATAATTATTTTTCAATTCGTCTGCAAAGGTAAAGGCAAATGTGCTAATTAGCTAATGTGATAATATGCTAATGGGCAAATATACAAATGTGCCGATGTGCAAATATCCAAATGAGTAAATGTGCAAATATGCAAATACTAAAAGCCCCAGCGGGGCGGCATATCAGTAGATGAACGTATAAATAAATTTGTATTTAAGATCCGTAGGAGCGATATGTTATTGGCTAAATTGTTTACATACCCTAAGCAGCTTTTAGTTTTGTATAAAAATACTTAAGGTAATTATATGTGAAATATCTATCTAATCTTATAAAATAAATTTTTCATTTTAACAATTACATTGCATTAACATTTTTACATTCGTACTCATGTTGAAAATTATACTTTTACTTTTTCTTTTACAAATAACAACAATCTCTTTTTCTCAAAGAACAGACATGATAACCGTTACTAAAAAAAACGGTAAACACTTAGCCACTTATTTTGCTGGGCTTGATATCAATTTTAATACAGTATATGGTAGAAATATACATGGTACTATCAAAATAATAAGAAACGATACCGTGTTCATGAAAATTTATCAAATGGGTTATTATGCAACAGAGTTTGGCTTTGCTGTGTTAGATACAGTTTCAACCTTTTTAAGGCCTTTTCCTTTTAAAGATATTACCAGTATAAAAGTGTATAGAAAAACCCGATTTATAAGAAGAAATATAGGGAGCCTGTTAATGATTGGTGGAGGTGGCTATGCAGGGTTAAATACCATAAATGGATTAACAAACGGAGAAAAAGTTTTTGGAAAAGATAACTTGCCAAAGCTTAGAAATGCAGCTGCCGCTATAGGTTTGGGTTTTATCATAAATACATTTTTTCCTGTAAATAGATATACAACCAAACGAGATAACATCACTTATATAAATATGAATGAAGAGATGAAGGAGTAGGTTTTTTTCGTTTCTATCTACGCTACTATAAAAGTTGAGAAAAGCTAAACCGCTCACAAGCGGCGGGATGGGCAGTAGTAGCTGCCGCAAAGTAAACTATAAAGTATAAAACTACTTGCTGCGGCACTACTACAGACAGCCCGAACAAATGTTTATAAAAGATTTGAAGCCAACCGCCAAAATGGTTTTATAGCTTTCAATTTTAGCTACGCAAAACTCCCTAAAAGCCATTATTTTTGCAACACAAACTTTAAAAATAATTTTTATGAGCAAAGGGCCAGTTTCGCATTTTATAGAACATCATTATAGACATTTTAACGCAGCAGCATTAATGGATGCAGCTAAAGGATATGTAACACACTTAGACGAAGGTGGTAAAATGATGATAACCCTTGCAGGTGCTATGAGTACCGCTGAGCTTGGGCTAAGCCTTGCAGAAATGATACGCCAAGATAAAGTAGCTATTATTAGTTGCACTGGTGCAAACTTGGAAGAGGATGTAATGAATTTAGTAGCACATAGCCACTACAAACGTGTGCCTAATTATAGAGATTTGAGCCCGCAAGATGAGTGGGATTTATTGGAAAATCATTACAACCGTGTAACAGATACTTGCATACCTGAAGAGGAAGCTTTTAGAAGATTGCAACAACATATTGTAAAAATATGGATGGATGCTGAGGCAGCTGGGGAACGCTATTTTCCGCATGAGTACATGTATAAAATGTTGCTAAGCGGCGTGCTAGAGCAGTATTACGAAATAGATCCAAAAAATAGTTGGATGCTTGCAGCGGCAGAAAAAAATATTCCGATTGTAGTGCCAGGCTGGGAAGATAGCACCATGGGAAATATTTTTGCATCGTACATTATTAAAAATGAAATGAAAGCAAGTACCATGAAAAGTGGTATTGAATACATGGTGTGGTTGGCAGATTGGTATAGAAATAATTCATCTGGAAAGGGCGTAGGATTTTTTCAAATTGGTGGTGGTATTGCCGGTGATTTTCCAATATGTGTGGTGCCAATGATGTACCAAGATTTGGAGTGGCATGATGTACCTTTTTGGAATTATTTCTGCCAGATATCAGACTCTACTACATCGTACGGCTCTTACAGTGGTGCTGTGCCTAACGAAAAAATAACTTGGGGTAAGCTAGATATTAATACACCAAAATTTATTGTGGAGAGTGACGCTACCATTGTGGCGCCTTTAATGTTTGCTTGGATATTGGGGTGGTAGATAGTCCCCTAAATCCCCAACAGGGGGACTTGGGTTTCTGATAATTTAAGAAATGTTATGGTATTGTAGAGAGGCTATTTTACTATGTAGAACTTATCCTGTTTTTTTAGAAGGACTGTTGATTTTTTTAGTTGAGCAAAGAATAAGCTGCCTACTTTCTTTTCTGATACGCTAAAAATAAAACAGTCTGGAAAAATATTATCTTTACATTAGAAACTATTAATTGGCAAAATGCAAAGATTTTATTTTGATACTTCTATTTTTGGTGGTGCGTTTGACAAAGAATTTGACGAAGCGACCCTGCAACTTTTTGAAAGAGTTAAAATTGGACAAGTTATTTGCGTTTTTTCAGACTTGACAGAAACTGAATTGCTGAATGCACCTGAAAATGTGAAAGAATATTTTAAAAATTTGCCCAAACAGCATATCGAAAGAGTAATTGTAACAGACGAAATATTGACACTTGCATCAAAATATGTAGCAGAAAAAGTTGTAGGACAAACAAGTTTTGATGATTGTGTACACATTGCTACAGCAACAATTTACAAGGCTGATATTTTAGTAAGTTGGAATTTTAAACACATAGTAAATGTATATAGAATACGAGGTTACAATTCAATCAATATTCGTTCAAATTATCAAGCACTAGAAATACGATCACCAAAAGAAATTTTAGAATATGAAGACTGAAATTAAAAAGCCTATACAAGAAAAAGAGTTTGATACAGTCAAAACTTTTAGAGCAATCAAGGACAAAATATCTTTGGAAATGGCAAATATGAACTTTGAGCAAATAAAAGAATATTTGAAAAAGAATAGTGCCAAACTTTACACCCAATAGAACTGAGGGGAACATTAGTGCCTTTTGTAAAGTTTGATAGAAGGAATAATATTATCCAATAGGCAGAAAGTCCTGTTTAAGAATATATCTTTTGGCATCATGTAATTGTGCAATAGATAAGAGCGATAAAAGATTTAAACATATTTATAAACTTTAAAAAATAACGAAGCCAGCTCCTCACCTTTGGTGAGGCGGGGGAAAGGTAAACAACAAACATGGAAAAAGTAAAAATAACCATCAACAACAATGGTTCAATGAAAGTAGAAGGCAATTTTGAAATTGTAGACAGAAACGGAGGCGTTTACGACCTTGGTGGTAGAGAAGTAGTAGGCATTTGCCGCTGTGGCTTGTCTAAAAACAAACCGTTTTGCGATGGTGCACACAATGGCAACTTTGAGCATGAGGCTGTAGCGTTTGCATTGCCGCCGAAGAAATAGCCTCCCTAAATCCCTCCGAAGGAGGGACTTTGAGAGTCTGAAATAAATATGGTAACTTTAAAATACCTCACCCTTACCTCTCCTTTGGAGAGGCGGGGGAGAGGCTAATGTATTATGAACGTAGATGAACTATACTTAGAAAGCGAAGCGGATATTAAGAACAATGAATATACCGAAGCATTTAAAAAATGTGAGGCAATTCTGTATGAAGAACCAGACCATGCGCCTGCTCACAATTCTATGGGTTGGATTTTTAAAACACAGTTTGATGATTATGCTCGTGCAGAAAACCATTTTTTAATGGCTATGAAAATGGCACCAATGTATCCACATCCATATTTTCATTATGCAACATTGCTTACCGATTTAGAAAGATGGGAGGATTTAGATGTGCATCTTTCTTTTTGTGCAGAAGTAGCTACGTTAGATAAAAGTTGGATAAACAGTAAACGTGCAGTAATGCATGAGCTAACAAAAAAATACGATGCTGCCATAAAATATTATGAAGAGGCTATTTTATTTACATTACTTGATGAAAAAATAAGATGCTATAATGATGATATTGATAGATGCTTTATAAAAAAAAGTATAATAAATAGAAAAAAGCCTAGAAGAAGAAGTAAAATTAATGATGATACGCTTCCTTTTTAGGAAAGGTATCATCATTGTAAATACAAACCCTCTTAATTTTACACCATCCCCTTCCATTTTATAAAACCTGCACTACCTAAAATTGCTACACCAAATAGAATAAATCCCGTTGGTATATTTTTTTCTTTTTGTTCATCATTATTTACTTGTAGTAGTAGAGTAGCGTATTGTGCTTCAGCTACTGCTGCTTCATCGTTTTTTGCAGCTGCATCATCTTCCCAGTTATTTAAATTTGTACCAGTAAGTGCGGTTAGTTCTTTTAATTCTTTTCTTCTTCTTTCTTTTAAATCTTGTAAATATTTTTTACCCGCTTCACAATTAAAATCGCCAGTGGCAGGGTGCGTAATTATATACCTAGCTTGAAAGTTAGACGTGTTAGGTGTTACTTGAAACATTAAATCTTGTGCAAACGATTTTCTATTGTACCTAAAATGTAAGCGAGTAAAATGTACGTTATTGCTGCCATTGTCAGGGTCATCATCTACATCGCTGTAGTCACTCCAGTCTTTTGCACCAAGCCACCACACTCCGCTTTGCACAAGGTCTTGCGTCGTAGGAGGGTTACCCACACATGGGTCGCATTTCATAGGGTTTATAGGTGTTACATTCCATGCATATTCTAAAAAAGCTACACTCTTATCTTCTTTTTGCCATTGATGGGTAAATAAATTACCATAAAAACTACCAAAGTTATTTTGTACAAAAAGCGGAATGTTTTTATCTGTAGCAATGTTAGCATTGCGATAGTTGGTACATTCTATTCTGCCCTTGCGTGTAAATGCATATACGATTAAATCTTGGTCACCATCAGCATTTGCCATACCAAGGCGTATAGGTAGCATAAACTTTGGTGAGTTAAAATTGATTTGTATGGGGCGAAGAAAGTTATTGTTCAATTTGTTTTTTTCTTTTTCGTTTACTTTTACAACAAAAAATTTGAGGTTGCTTTTTATGTACGGGTCTAGTACTTCTTCTGCACCATCAGGTATTTTGTACCCATTGTTCGTAAGCCATTCTTTTAAACCGCCACTTTCTTTTGCACTTAAAATTAATATATCATATTCCCCTACTAAATATTGGGCTTCTACTTTTACGCCTAAATCTTTTTTCTTAAATGAATCTGTAGCTCTTGCTGTAGGAGCTGACATTTCAACTTTCGACAGCGATACTTTTTGTTCATTTTCATATCTATTGCAAGGATTTTGGTCCCAATATTCCACCAACCTTGGTGCACTATAATCATTTAGTTTTTGAAAAATACTTTGGTCCACTACTTTAATATCGTCTTTGCGCAACACAACAGGTACTGGTACTACCATGGCAAAATCTTTGGTATCACCTTTAAAATCGTTGTACATGGTAATATTTGTTTTGTTACCATCTCTCACCAAAATAACTTGGCTAGTTTTATTTTTTAATGTGCCATCTGCTTTGCTTACATAAAAGCCGCAAAACGAGAATAGCAATGGAGCTACCGCAATAGCTGTACTAATAATTAGGAGTTTCTTTTTCATTGTTTTTGTTTTAGCCCCCTCTATCTCCCCCGCAGGGGGAGGAAAAGGAGAAGATTAAGTATAATTGGTCAAGTAAATGTTCTTTCTAAAATATTTATTGTTTTGTTTAATTATATGAAGAAGTTTGTAAAAATGGTTTTATTGAATATTCGTTTGTAGAAATTTGTTTGATAGAATTTGACCATTGAAAGTTTTTTCCTTTAAATAATTTATCTAACAATGGCACAAAAGGCTGTGCAAATACGAGGACAAATATGGGAGCTGCATTTATAAATTTAAAAGTGGTTAAATAAAATGCAAAAGCAGCTATAGCAGCACACCAAATTATTTTTGCAATAGCATGGTTAGGTGTTGTTTTAGGATCCGTTATCATAAAAAAAGAAAACAGTAATAAACTACCCGTGCTTATAGATTGTAAAAAATAATCCATTGGCCAACCGAGGTAAATAATCTGGCGAATAAAAAGTAAACCAGCAAATACGCCTAAGAAAGAAAGACTAGCAGATAAATTTTGCACTTTTGTAACCACTATAAAACCCAAACAAAACACTGCAAATAAAAGAACTATACCACTTCCCCATTGTGCAGTATTTACCCAAGCTTTTCCAGTAAGTAATATGGCAGCTACAATGCCTAATGCTGATGGGTTAAAAATATGCTTGCCATTTATACGAATGATGTATTTAGAAACAATAGAAATAAATGCAGCAAATATAGCTACCCACAAAAAATTTGTTTTAAGCAATAAGCTAAGCCCAAATGAAGAAATTAGTACAGAAGGAATACTATTTTTAAAGGACTGAAAAAAACTGTTTTCTTTTTTAGCAAAAACTATTTCACATAAAAATTGTGTAACAATACTTGTAATGAAATAAGTAACATATAACCAACCCTCTTTTTGCCAATGCAAAAAGAAAATACCATAACTTAAAAATAAACTTTGAAAAAGTATTTGAAAATAACGAGCGTCTTTAAAGATATTTGTAATGAACATAAAAGTGCTTTTATGAAAGATGCACTTTTAAAAACAATTGCATAAAAAAATTGAAAATATTTTTTTTGTGGAAAATATATCAATCTGCATCAGCGACACTATGCTGTAAAAAAAACTATAGCTTTAAACTTTCTTTATCTACCTAAAACGAAAAATTCAACCCTAATTTAAAAGCTACATTATCAGAGGCTTTCGGTAATTGATAATATCCATACCTGTAAAATACACCTGCACCTAGCCCCATGTAAAAAATATTATTTACATTTTTACGGTATATATTTTTAACCATTATGCCACTTTCAAATAATCCTTTATTGGCTGTTTTAAAACCAATATTTTTATGGCTACTGGCATAATCTAATTTACCAAAACTAATACCTTGTACGAATAGAAACATAGGCCTGATAAGTACATTTTTTGGTTTAAACAAAAGACTACCAAAATCTTGCTGTATAAATAAACTAGCTGATTGTGATGCTGCAAACTCATACAAACCTACCGTTTGAAAAGTATTGGGAATATAAATGCTTGTGTTGCGTTCTGGTGAACTTGCTTTTGTATTAAATAAATAAGCGTATGGTATATTGCCCCATATTTTTCCAGCATCTAATTGCACAAATGTTTGCCCTAGCCACTTAGAATTAAATGTGTGGTTTATTTCAATAGCAGCTTTTGTATAATCAAAATCTCCTTTCCATAAATCTTTTAATCCTTTAGAAACCTGGACTAAAACTTGCGTAGTAGGCAGTTTACTTTGTATTTTTGCTCTGCCTATTCTTGTAAAACTTTCACCTCTTACATACCTAAAACCAATTGCCATTTCTGTATTGGTAAAACTTCTAGTGTCATTACCTGTTTGTAAGTTTTTAAAAAGATAATCATACTGTGCAGGATTTCTTTTTTCATTTTGCAACCAAACATTGGCTTGTAGCGAAGGTGTAATCTTAGTAGTAAAATCTATTTTATATTGTTCAACACTATCCATCCTTGCGGTAAGAATTTTTCTAGTGGTTTGTGCAAATAGTACATTGTTGTTTTTTGTAAAATAGTCTATAGTGCCAGGTTCGGCAAGGTTTTTTTCGTAACTAAAAGTAAGATCGGTAGCAGTTCTTTCTTTTACAGTAAAAAATACATTACCACCATATTTCCAGGCTTTATCTTTAAAACCATAACCAGCAAAAGCGCCAAGTGAAAAATATTTACTTAGCAATTGGTTCGTTTGCATGCCAACTCCAAGTCTAAAACCTTCGTAATTATTTGCATTGCTTAAGTACTTAAATGGTATATCAATTTTACCCCATTGTATTGCATTTAATGTAACAATGTTTACAAGTTTATTTATACGATTTATTTTGTTTAATGTCTTTACTGGTAGGCTATCGTATATCTTATAAGTTTCTTTTTCTTTTGTGGTTAAGCTATCTGTTCTTAATTGTTGCCATGCAGTATCTGTTATTTTACTAGCAGCTTTATCATACACTTGTACTACATCAGAAAATAATGACAAAGGATATTTTTCTCCTATACTTACATTTGTGATATAACTACGAGAATCCCAATTTACCAATACCGCTGCGGAATCTAATGAAACTTGGTTTACTGTTGTGTTCAGTTGTTGAGGAAACCATTTACCCGCTACTTTTTTATATTGCTGTTGTAGTTTAAAACGAAATGCAATTCCTTTTTCTGTAGCTTGGCTGGCTATTACATTTTCTATTGCATATCCATCACTATTTATATATAACAAGCCTTTGAGCCCAGTAAAGTTTTTATTTTTTCTTGGTTCAAAGGATATCACAAAAGTTGTATCACTACTATTTACAATTGTTTCTTTTAGCCTAAAATTATACAATGCAATACTGCCATGTATGATAGGGCTTACATATTTATCTACACCCATTTCTACATATTCTTTGTAAAAACCAAATGGCTGAAAGCTAGATGCGGTGAGGGCAAACTGTGCTTCTTTTAACCCCGATACTTTTGTAGCTAGCACAGTTTCTAATGATCTATTTGGAAACCGAAATGTACGTTCTATGTATGATTCGGTTACCATTACATGATTTTTTTTAATTTTATTTACAAAAATTAAAGCCATACTATCATTTCTTTTTTCTTTTGGAGAAATTGGCTTTTGGTTTTTTTTTGGTTTGCTAGGATTTTTATCGGTAAAAAAATCATCACCAAAGCCTACCGAAGAAATAGTGTATGCGTTATATTTAAAGGAAGATAATTGTTCGGGATTATTTTTTTTCTTATTGCTTATTAATAACCTAATAATGCGATGTGCAGGATTTTCTCTATTGCTAATTACTACTGTTTCTAAATTATTGTTTTCTGGCTCAAGCTCAATAACAATAGTTTTACTTGTTTCAGCAATTTCTATCTCTTTACTTTTATACCCAATATTGCTAATTTTCAGCGTAAAAGTTTCAGGCACTTTTGCAAAAGAAAATTTACCATCTATATCTGTAGTTACGCCAAGTTTAGTTTCCTTAATTACTACACTTGCAAATGCTAAAGGATTTTTAGTACCATTTTCGTACACCGTACCGCTAAATTTTTCTTTTTGTGCAAAAGAAAAAATACTAGTTAAAAGAAAAATAAATAATGTTAAAAATCTTTTGTGCATTAGTACCTTCTTTGAAAATGTTTTACAGTATAAAGATAATTATAAATGATGTTTTAATTAAAAATAAAGGCATTAACCAATCAAGATTAATGCCTTTATTTATGAAGTTTAATAAAATGTTACCTCGTTCCCCCATCCAGCGGCTTATCTCTATTGAGCATTTTATCTCTATTGGCAATTTCCCAAGCGGTATAAAAAATCATACGCACTCGTTTTTCAAATAGCTCAAAATTTATTTTATCTACCGTATCTGTAGGTTTATGGTAATCTGCTTTTAACATGCCATCATAGAAAAATAAAACCGGTACACCTTTGCGAGCAAAATTGTAATGATCACTTCTGTAGTATATCCTTTCTTTATCATTAGGGTCATCAAATTTATAATCTAATATTAAGTTGGTGTATTTTGCATTAGCAGCTTCATTTATTAAAGGCATTTCACTGCTTATTTTATCATGTCCTACAACGTATAAATAATTTAAAGTATCAGCAGTTGTTCTTTCCGTATCTGTTCTTCCTACCATATCAGTATTCAAATCTACCGAAGTTTTATCTAGCGGAAATAAAGGATGATCACTATAATACTCACTTCCCCAAAGTCCTTTTTCTTCGCCACTCACAGTCATAAAAACCATAGTACGCCTTGGTCTATTGCCATCAGCAGCAGCTTTTGCAAATGCAGCAGCCATTTGTATTACACCTACTGTGCCACTGCCATCATCATCAGCACCATAATATATTTTACCATCATGTTTTCCTAAATGATCGTAGTGAGCTGTAAGAAAAACATACTCATCTTTTTTATCTGTACCCTCTATTACACCTACTACATTACTAGCATAAATAATATTTCTTACTTTTTTATATTCATATTTTGTAACGAGCTTTGAGCTGTTTGATGGTATACTAAACATATTTTTTGCTTTTGCAGTAGCGAGTGCGCTATCAAAATTTATAGGTAAAATACCCTTTGCATACTCATGTGTAAGCAATGCATAGCTTATGAGTTTTGCATTTACTTCTGGCATACTTTCAAAAGTTACTCCAGATGTTGTATTGTATTCAATAAATCGCTTGCTAAAGGTTTCCATATTTGGGTTTACTACCAATACAGCAGTAGCACCTTTTGCTGCAGCAAGTTTAAGTTTATTTTCCAAACCAGGATAGCTCCATTTAGATTGTTTGCCCCCTTCGCCAATAAAGTACTTGCCATCTTTTTTGGGTTCTCCTAAAAAGATTACAACAATTTTTCCTTTTACATTTATATTTTTATAATCACTATAAGCTGCATCTTCAATACCATAACCAGCCATTACAATTTTATTGCTTTTAAATTTTGCGCTATTGTTTGCTTGCGGTATTATAAAATCTTTACCCTGCTCTGCAGCTTTTCCATTAATTATTAGAGAAGCAATAGCTACACTGTCAGAGTGTAAGGGATACATTTGTTGATGTGTTTTTAATCCCTTTGGTTTGGCAAGCCCAATTTCCATAAATTGTTTTTCTATGTATGTGGCCGCTTTACGTTGTCCCTCCGTGCCAGTTTCTCTGCCTTCAAATTCATCGCCAGCTATTATGGTTAAATGTTTTTTAAGTTCAGCACCTGTTACAAGATTACCATACTTTGTTGCTACATCATTTTGTGCAAATGTTTTTGTTGCAAAAAAGACAAGAGATAAAAAGACTAATTTCTTCATATTTAATTTTTAATAGAAAGCAATTTATTGAAAAGTAAATAATTGTGTAAAAGAAATATATAAATGGTAATTTCTCAAAGCAATTAAAATTGCCACCTATGTACAAATATTTAAAACGAAGAATGGAATAGTCCATTCTTCGCAAAAAAAGGTTGCGAATTCATTCCGAACTTGCAACCTAAAAACCTTCAACTTTGAACCCTCAACCTTCAACTTTATTTATACGCACCACCAAATACTTTTCTTAATAGATCTGAAGTGCGTGCAGCAAAATTTGTACGAATATTTACTTCTTCTTTGGCTATTAAATTAAACAAGGCATTGGTAGCTTTTTCCGTTACATAGCTGGTTAAATCTGGATTTAATTTATTAAAAACAACTGGGAGGTTATTGTATTTATTTACAATATCCCCATAATATTTTGTGCCATCTGTTTTATCTAACGATGATTTAATAACTGGTGCAAATGCAGCCATTAATTTATCGGTAGTTTTTTCTCTAAAAAAATGTGTAGCACTGGTATCTCCATTTCTTATTAAACCAATAGCATCGTTTAATGTCATACCTTTTATTGCATCTACAAAAATTGGTTTTGCAAATCCTGCTGCATCTTCTGCTCCTCTATTTATTTGTAAGATAGCTTTGTCTACCATGCTATTCATTCCTAACGAACGCAAAGTATTTTCAATTTTCTTAGCTTCTGGGGGCAGCAATACTTTGTATAAAGCATCTTTAAAAAAACCATCTGTTGTGTTAAGTTGTAAAACAGATTTTGCAATGCCTTGTGCCAATGCTTCTTTAATACCAGAGCCAGCTTCAGCATTTGATATACCAGTGGCTGCTCCAGCAGTGCCAGCTATTTGTTTAAATTCTTCACAAGCGCCAAGTGTAAAACAAATCGCTATGAGGGTAATAATTTTTTTCATTTTTTTCATTTTAGGGGTAATGATTATGGTACAAGTTTATATCCAAACTTACTTTACGTATTGTTAAATATTTATAAAAGTAACTATATTGCTTAACAAAAGAATTAACTTTTTTTATTAATGTAAATTAGAAGTAAAAAAGATATAAAATGAAAATGAGAATTGAAATAGTAGTTAAACCAATGGTAGCATTCAAATCTCCTTTCAAACTGTTTAATTGTGGCATAAATTTAATTGCCAATAAAATTGCTATCATAAAAAATGACACAAATAATGCCCCAGCTCCTTCTACCAAAAATCTAGTACCAAGACTAAATGAAGTTTCATAATAAGTTTTTGATATTTTTTTTGTTGAACCACTAATAATCGATTTTGTAACGGTGATGCTTTCTCCAATTGCTATGTTATTATAGAAGTTTTCGTCTACTAGGTATTCAGCTTCACTCGTAAATAAAATAAAACTTGATGCTCTTTTTCTAGATATTCTGATAGTGCTTTCTTTATTTCCTATTTTTTCTTGTTGTGTTTTTTCTGGTAGTAAAAAAGTATCTGCAATTATAAAAATAAAAACACTTAAGCCGCAAGCTAAAATAGTTCTATATTTTTTTATATTTTCCATTTTATAGTTTTTGCTTTATCGAATCATAAGTTTTTTCTTCTCCCAAATTAAAAACAAATATTTCTTCAAATCCTACAGGTATTTTAAACATATTTTTTACAGGTATTTCAAGCAAGTAGCTCCATATACATCTTATAACACCAGCATGGGTTATTAATAAAACTTTTTCAAATTTTTTATTACGCATTTCTTCTAAAAAGGAAGACACTCTTTCATACAATGCCAATACATTTTCACCATTCGGTGTAGGTAGATTTACAAAATCTTCCATCCATGTATTCAATGCTGTTTGGTCTAAATCGTTCCATAATTTATTTTCCCAATCACCAAAATTAAATTCAATCAATCTTTCATCATATTGAATATTTTCAAATTTTAATTCAGTAGCCAATACTTTGCATCGGTCTAATGTGCTACAGTACACTGCATCAAAATCAGTAGGTAATTTTTCTTTTAATGCTGCAGCTTCTTCTATAAAAGTATTGGCTAATGGCACATTGGTTTGCCCATAGCAAGTTTCTCTACCTACTTGCACTTTTGTATGCCTTGTTACAAATATTTGCATAATGCTACAAAAGTTAAAATGATAATTAGTTCTGCTAATTGTTCTACAGCTCCCAAGCAGTCGCCCGTGTAGCCGCCAAGCCATTTTATAAAATACCTTCTTGCAAAAAAGACTAATAAAAACAAGGGCAGAAGAACAATTAAAAATTTGATATTTAAATAGGCTAAAATTGCAAGTGGAAATAATCCAAAAAGGTATGCACCAATTATCTCAACGGAGGAATGTGTTTTTGCAATGGGTTTTACTTTACTTGTTTCATCATCTCTCGAATATACAGATGTAAATACAATATTAATAGCAGCTAGCCTTGCAAGCGAATGATACGTAATAAAAAAAAGTAGTACATGAATATTAGTAAACTGTTTTGCACCTACTAAATTATTTAAACCAACAAATTTTAGCAATATCAAAAATACAATAGCAATAGCCCCATAAGCCCCCACTCGACTATCTTTCATGATGTCCAGTATTTTTTCTTTTG
>JAYVID010000245.1:0-3574 GCA_043770525.1 Ferruginibacter sp. | reverse complement strand
CCTTACCAGCTGTAGAAGTAATATTTTCATTTGCAGTATTAGAAATATTTTTTCCTGCGCCTAAAGAATAATTTTTTCCAGCATTTATTATTATATTCTCTCCAGCATTAAATGTAATATTCTTAGGAGCGTTTACACTTATATTTCCTTTTCCATCCATAAACCAAGTATTGCCGCTTGGGTCTTCTACAAATACAGATCCTTCTGCATCATTCATTCTTATTTTTGTACCGCTTCTAGTTTGTATTACTTTTAAATCGTTGCCAGCATTACTAAATCCTGTACTTTCACCACCATTGTAAACGGTTCCAATTACACATGGTTTTATGGCACTATCACCTTCAAAACCTATTATCACTTCCTCGTCTAATTCTGGTATAAAAAAATGCCCTTTACCACCACCACCATGCGGACTTAATATTCTTATCCATGGCGTTTTTTCACTTGGCTTCATCCAATGAAAACGCACCCTTATTCTGCCCAGTCCTTTAGGGTCGTTGTTGTCTGTAACCACTGCACTCTGTGTTTCGCAATGTGGCTCAGTAAAAGCTACTACGGGTGCTATTTTTATACTAGCTGGTATAGCACTAAATTCATTGTTGTAATTGCCCTGCCCATCGGTATGGTGTGTAACTCCTACAATAGTGAATTGACCATAAGCTTCATCAGCCGCACTAAATACATCGTTACCCTTTACTTCTATCGTACAACCAAGCTGCACCCCAGGATGACCACTAGCCCCATTAAACTTTACCATGTTGCTACTTTGCGCAGCAGCACGAGTATTGGTATAATCATCTAATTGTTTTTTATTAGTAAGGTAGTTATTGTTCCATTGCTTAGGTTGGCTTGCAAAAAATGTTTTGCTTTTATCATAAGTATGTTTACCAAAGTTATCTAAACCAGCTTTACCCTCCACACCATTGGGTGTAGTGTCGTAAACTTCATTGTTCAAATAATCATAAGCCATCATTTGAAAGTTAGATGGGCGCACTTGTAACGACATATTAAACCTACTAATGTTGCTACCAAATGTAAGTGATACATTGCTACCCGATGGTAAGCCAAGTACCACATTTTTACCATTGTAAAAAAACCACTCTCCATAACAAGCACTGAGCCTGTTTAAAAACTGCCAAGCCGTTTCTTTGTACTGCACGGTATAAGCAAAAGTTTCATTATTGGCAGGCGATATTTTAGGATTTAATAAATTTTGTGGAAAATGACTGAGGCAGTCTGTGGCAATATTTTTCAATGCTTTCTTCTCCCAGCTTTTGCAGTGAGGGCCACTATCAAGTAAAATAGTAGGGGAGAAGCCAGTAATGATAAGGTCGCCGGCATGTCCACTAAACCTAGCAGTTTCAACTTGGGTAACCACACCAACAAAGTCTAGCCTGCCCATGCCAGCAATTGCCATAGTGCGTACATTTATTGTAGCACCAATAAGTTCTTTAGATTGATTAAAAATAGATCCCATCTTGCCATCTATACTTTCAGCAGGGCAAACGAGGGTAAAATTATGATGTTCAAAAATATTTTGTTGCAGCGTAAAAGATGTAAACTGGTTTATATCTTTGCCATTAATATTGATGGTGGTTGCAGTGAGCTGTGCCATAAAAAAGATTTGTCCTTTATGAGTGAGCGTGAGAAAATGTGCTAAAATAAAAGTGTTAGTTTAAGCAATGCAAATAATCCAAAGATTGTGCCAAAGTATGTGAGAGCAAATGGAGGGTGTAGAAGATTGTAATCATTTACTTTGGTTTGAAATTTAAGACAAGCAATAGTATGTATAATTGAAAGCTTTTATAAAGTTCAAAGTAATAGTCAGCTTATACAAAATTTAAAGTTAAAAAGTTACTCGCTTTAACCCTACTTTACCACTTGTTACATCATAAGCTCACACTTCATAACCTACCTGTATTTCTTCTATGTTTCTCAATCCATTTTTGGTGGCTACTGGTGTACCTGCGGGGGAATAGGTAAGCACACAAAGCCTGCCGTGGGTTAAACTTTTTAAAGATAACTTGCTATTCCGCAAAAGCCAGCCCTTATTTCTTCACAAGGGCTGCGGCGTGAGCTGCTTTGTAGCTTTTGCCTTCAGCGAGAGTAAAACGTCAACCCCTTAGCAGGCATCGGTGAAGCCGATGCCTGCTAAGTATAAAACTTAAAATTAAAAACTTCACTAATTATCATAAAAGTAAAAGACTTATCCCAAAATCTAACTTTAAAAAAATGTGCCAGTATAGGGACGATTTACCGTGGAGTGTTTGTGTACACGCATACCTACTAGTTTTTTATTTTACCCATAAAAAAACTCTTCGATGAAGAGTTTTTTGAACAAATTTTAATACCTATTTATTTACTTTATTCATATCATAACTTGGGTAACTTATGAATTTTTCTAATCTTATTTTTTATTTTTTTCACAAATTGGATAAAGTCCAATTTTTTTATATTATACTAACAAATAAAATAAATATTTATGTGAATTAATTCAAAAATCATCCGAAAATGATTCCTCCTCTAAATCATCTTCATCAGTATTTGAGTTTTCATTTAGTTTCAATTTATTTATAAAATCTTCAAAACTATTAGCAACTAAAAAAATACATTTATTTTCTGGTTCTTCATGTGCCCAGTAATATACTTTACTATCCAAAGTATTAACTAATAATTGATCGCCAGGATTAGATTCAGCAATTACAAAATATTTATTGGGAATTTGATCAGAAAGTGATTCTCTAATTTCTTGTAATGATTCTGTACCTGTTCCCCATCCATAAAAAAAATTGACAGGGCAAGTCCCATCTTCGTATGAGGATGGAATTTGGGAAATAGTACTAAAAACTATATCATTATTAAATTGACCAAATCCATATTTTTTGGAAAAATCAATAAACTCATTTGGAAGTTTTATACCATTGGTTAAAAGATATTCTTCCACATCAATTTTTTCCTCTTTATGATTTCTAAAAGATTCAGTAATTTCTAATCCGCCTAAACTCGTAATTTTTTTTTCTATACTTTCCATATATATTTATATTGTTCCATTCCTTAATACTGATGCGCCTCCAGAATGAGGAACATTACTGTGCAAAGCTGTTGGTATTAATTCTATTGTTTTCCCATCTTGATGATGATGTGGTGTTAAACTTTTATCTTTCAAGTATTTTTTTGCCTCTGTTTTATTTTTCAAGCCTTTCTGTTTTGCAACCCTCTCATAAACTTTATCAAAATCTTTTGCGGTACCATCTAAATTTTTAAATTTCATCTTACCTTTAGCCCATTTATTAAAATCAGGAAAGCCATTTTTAAAAGGAATGCCTTCTCCATTAGTAATTTTTTTTACAGCTTTTTTGGAGGAGTTCCAAATACTTTCTCCAGCCTCTCCTGCCCATTTACCTTTTGTTCTTGGTAGTCTTTTAACTAGTTCTTTTACACATATCCCCGTATTATGCACCAACACCTTCAACCACCCCACAAAATAAGTATGCCATCCCTCCACCTCAAAGTTAAAAACTTTTGTATTATTTTCTTCAATAATTTCTAGCTCTTCAAAAATATTATTTATAAT
>JAYVID010000244.1:0-6671 GCA_043770525.1 Ferruginibacter sp. | reverse complement strand
GAATGAAAACAGCCTCTTTTCTTTGGCACATTCGGGTAGGTGATGGATAGCATTTTTATACAGGTGATTCTCAGAGCCTATATTTAAACCTAAAAAAATCATTTTAATTTTTTGGACTTTTTCAGTGCCCTCTCTTATATGGGCGGCCTTTTTTTTAAAATCACAATAAAGTAATATTTGTTTAAGGCTTTTGAAAAAATATTTTATAATTTTATGATCAAAATTTGTTATTTTCGTTACCTAAACTATAATAACCAAGACAACCCCTACTTATTTTAGCTATTGCCAAAATAATTTCCATCAAATTATGAATCTAAACGGCGACATTTCTAGTATTAACAGCGTCTTGATAAAAAGAGCCTCTGAGGGAGATGATATAGCTTTTAGGCAGATTTATGACCAAATTTCAGGAAAAATGTACAGTTTGTGTCTTCGTTATGCCTCTGGCAACGATGAAGCAAACGATTTTTTTCAAGATGGGTTTATAAAATTGTATAAAAATTTAGAAAATTTTAGAAATGAAGGTTCTTTTGAAGGCTGGGCTAGAAGAATATTTGTAACTACGTGTTTAGATGCCTTAAAAAAGAAAAGAGTACAATTTGCAGATTTGAATGAAAGCATTGATTTTAAAGCGAATGATCACAACGTTTTAGATAAACTTTCACATGATGAGCTATTAAAAATAATAAAAGATTTACCTTCTGGCTACCGTACCATTATTAATCTTTATGTAATAGAAGATTATAGTCACAAAGAAATTGGTGATATGCTTGGTATTAGTGAAAGTGGTAGCAAATCTAAATTGCACAAAGCTAGAACTTATTTAAAAAATTTATTGCCTGAATCTGTAATTGAATAACAATAATAACATATTATCTAATGAACTGCAATCCTTTGCAGTTGCACCACCTTCTTTTTTGTTCGACCAAATAAAAAACAGAATTGAAGATGAAAATGTTGTGCTTGGTAATAAGCTTAAATTATTGTTTAACCATAGTGTAACTCCTGCTGCTGCAATAAGTTTTGGCAGCATAATGAACAAAATAAAAGAGACAGACCAACTTAATCAATTAAAACCTTTAAGAGATTATGAAGTAACTGCACCTTTTACTTTTGCAAAACTGATGGAAATTATAAGAAGCAAACTGGCTTTTGTTGCTGCACCTACAGCTACTAGTGCAAAGCTAGTACCAATGGGTATTATTAAACGTATTGTGGCAGCTGCAGCTATTTTAGCATTTTGCTATATCGGATATAATCTTTATCAAAGAAGTACGCTTGGCTCACAAAATAATAATGTAGCTTCAAATAACAACAATAATAACAACAATACTCCTATTGTAAATAATAACAGCACAGTACCTATAGTGGAGGACAATATTGATACCTCAAAAACACTTTTACCCCAAAATAGTAATCAAATAGCATCTATTGTAGGTAATAGAAAAAACAATAATGCATATAGTAGCAACACAAACACTTTTAGAGGCAAAAGAGAATATAAAAAGAATATTGTTTTTGGAATTGGAAAAGAGTCTATTGCGGTAAATGAACTTAATATAGGTGGTAGTAATATCCCTTATATTGACAATGATTATTTAGCAACATTTGCATCTTTAAATGAAACTAATTTACCTCCTTTTTTACAAGCTGAAAAACCTGTAGCAACTGTAATTACAATAGATAATTATACAGACATAACCATATCTGAAAATATGGGTGCTATGATGAAGAAAATGTATAAAACAAAAAAGAGCGGCAAGCCTACTAGACGAGCAAGAAAAACCAAAGAGAAACTAGAAAAATGGAAAGTTGCAGATAGTACATTTTTTAGTCCAACATCTAACATGAACGTACTAGATCCTTTTGACCTTGGTAATTTTATTTTATCAAAATAACGATGCGAAATATTATTTTATTTTTTTAAATAGCAGTAATTAACCCATGATTTTATTTATGTACAACTTAAAATCTTTTTTCAAAAAAATACGCTGCTGCACATTTTTATTTATTGCTTTTGGTTTGCAAACAATGGCACAACCTGTAAAAAAAGCTACCACCTCAAAACCTTATAAATCTGGCACCAAAGAGTTTGTAATTTCGTATGCACTAGCTATAAAAGGAGATAAAATAGATGGGATAGCCGAAACATATAATGGTGGTTTAAAAACTGCTTTTATAAAAGGGGATGTAGCAAGGTTAAGATTGGTGAGCCTGATGCGCACACAAAGTATTTTTTTTAACAATAAAAAAGGGCAAAGTAAAAAAATAGCCACTATTGTAAAAGAATCTGGCAAAGTGAGAACAAAAATGATTTTGGATGCTAAACAGTGGAAGAAATTTAATAGTAAAAACAACGGTACTCAAATACAGTTTTTTAAAGATGATACACTTCGAATATTAAATTTTTTATGCAATAAAGCAATTATTACCAATAAGGACAGTTTAAAACTAGAGTTATACTATTACCCAAGTGTAAAAAATAAAACATTGGCAGCAGTAGATCCATTGTTTAATGCTGTACCAGGTTTAGTAATGAAGTACAGTTTTACAAAAGGAGAAAAAACAATAGAATACACTGCTACCACACTAAAAACAGGTTTAATAGCACCCGTAAGTTTTATTATTCCATCAAAAAACTATATCTCACAAAAATACAACCCTAGCGATAGTGCAGTAACTGGTCAAATAATTGAAGAGGAAGAAGATGAAGAAGGTACAGAAGAGGAAGAGATGGAAACACCTGCAGCAGGGGCAGCACCAAGCACCACTAGTGATTCTACAACCAATAAATTACCAGCTACTAAACCAGCAGAAGTAAAGCCTCCTAATAAATATTAGATTATTTTTTCACCCTAGGTATCCAAGGTACTTCTGCTATGTTTAATAAATGTGCTGCATATCTACTTAGTACAAATAAATGATCGCTCAATCTATTGAGGTATTTTATTACTAAAGGGTCTACAAAAATGTTTTCTTCGTGCAACTGAACACACATACGCTCTGCACGCCTACACACACAGCGTGCTACATGCAAGCTGGAAACAGTAGTATGGCCACCTGGCAAAATAAAAAATTTCATTGGAGGTAAAATTTCCGTCATTCTATCAATATCATTTTCTAAAAATATTACATCTGATTCTAAGAGGTCAGGTATTTTCATCAATGGCTCTTTATCAGGATCACATGCAAGAGATGAGCCTATTGTAAACAATCTATCTTGTATTTCTTTTAATACTTCATTGCAATGTTTATTTTGTAACAAATCATTGCACAAACCTATATGTGAATTTAACTCATCGACCGTGCCATAGCTTTCTATACGAAGATTGCTTTTTAATACTTTGGTGCCACCTATTAAGCTTGTTTTACCGAGGTCTCCTGTTTTTGTGTATATTTTAAATGCCATTTTATTTGGTTAAAAGTTTAAAGTTCAAAGTTTGCAAAGATAGAAGCGAATTTTTATTGATTACTTCAATAAATATTACTTTAAAGTTGGTAAAAATGTTGATGTTAAAAAATTTCAACCAACAACTTTCAACTTTGGAATATTGAGTTTATCAGTTTCTATCAATCCATCTTTTAATCTTACTACACGACGAGCAAAGGCTGCTATATCCTCTTCATGTGTTACCAATACAATTGTATTACCATCTGCATGTAGTTTGCCCAGTATATCCATTATTTCATGCGATGTTTTAGAGTCTAAATTACCTGTAGGTTCATCTGCCAAAATAATAGAAGGATTATTTACAAGTGCTCTTGCTATTGCCACACGTTGACATTGCCCACCACTTAGCTCATTTGGTTTGTGATGCATACGATCTTCAAGCTTTACTTTTTGTAAAACAGCTTCTGCCCTTTCTATTCTTTCTTTTTTACTTACGCCTGCATATACCAATGGCAAAGCCACATTTTCTGCGGCAGTAAGCCTTGGTAGTAAATTAAACTGTTGAAAAACAAAACCTATTTCTGTATTTCTTACAGCCGCCAAATCATCATCTTCCATACCGCTCACATCTTTGCCATTTAAAATATACCTGCCACCAGTAGGGGAATCTAAACAACCAAGAATGTTCATAAGGGTAGACTTACCGCTACCACTAGGCCCCATGAGGGCTACGTAATCATTTCTATAAATATCCAAAGTTATACCTTTAAGTACAGGCAACTCTTGCTTGCCTAGGTAATAGCTTTTTCTAATAGCTTGTAGTTGTAAAATAATTGATGAATCCATAAAAAATATATTAATACAAATTTAATGGATTAGGAATAGTGTGGAATTGTTTTTATATAAGCGGATTTTTAATATCCTTGATATATAAAAATTGGTTTATTAAAATTCAATACAAATAATAAAATCATATTTGAAAATAATAATGATGTCCCGAATTATAATAGCAAAAGGCTTTATCAGGACAAAATCTAATCCATTAAATTCTGAAATCTTATTTTATCTTCGCTGTATGAACGAACAAGCTTTTACGATAGATAAAAAAATAGTGATGAGTGGCATAAGGCCAACTGGATTTTTACACCTTGGCAACTATTTTGGTGCTATTCGCAATTATGTAAAAATGCAAGATGAGTTTGAATGCTACTTTATGGTGGCCGATTTGCATAGCCTTACCACCCATCCCGATACAAAAGAACTGAAACAAAATGTATACCGAGTAATAGCAGAAAATATTGCTTGCGGGCTTGACCCTGATAAAGCTGCTTTTTATTGCCAAAGCCATGTAAGGGAAACATCGGAATTGTATTTATATTTAAACATGCTTTCCTACATGGGTGAGTTAGAAAAAACAGTAACGTTTAAAGACAAAGCTAGATTAAACCCACAAAATATAAATGTGGGTTTACTTACCTACCCGGTGTTGCAAGCAGCAGATATTATTTTGCACCGAGCAAGTTATGTGCCAGTAGGCAAAGACCAAGAACAACACCTAGAAATGGCTCGTACTTTTGCCAATCGTTTTAATTATAGGTATGGCAATGTTTTTCCAGAGCCCCACGCTTTTAATTATAATGCAGCTTTAGTAAAAGTACCATCACTAGATGGCAACGGTAAAATGAGCAAAAGCGAAAACCAACTTGCAACATTATATTTAGCAGATGATAATGATACCATTCGCAAAAAGATAATGAAAGCTAAAACAGATGGCGGCCCTACAGAAAAAAATAGTGTAATGCCAGATTATATTGAGAATATTTTTGCACTTATGGAGCTGGTGTGTACACAAGATAAAATAGACAAATACAAAAATGACTTTAATGAAATGAACATACGATACGGTGATATGAAAAAAGATTTTGCCGAAGATATGGTTCAATTCATAACACCTATAAGACAAAAAGCACAAGACTTATTAAAAGATGAGCAAATCATTAAACAAATAATGGAAAAAGGTGCAGTAAAAGCTAATAAAAGTGCCAATGAAACGATGAAAATTGTGAGGAGTGCAATGGGGATGGATTATTAATGGCAAAAGTGTTCAAAATGCAAGTAGCTTGGCAATTAGAAATTGAGATTTAAAGGATGCTTAAAGAATTTTGCTTCATTTTTTTCAACTGAACTAATAATTAAAAAAATAGATTTAATGTAGCAAAGTGCTTAACAATCGTAAAATAATAAATAATAAACGATTAAAGTGCCAAAGAAGCAAAAAAATGACAAATAATAAATAGAAAATTATTAAAATAAAAGATAAATACCCTTACATTCGTTATCCGTATAAATTTACTTTTTAAAGAACTCATGGCTAAGATTAGAAAACCTAAACATATTGCTATAGCAGGTAACATTGGAGCTGGCAAAACTACGCTTACAGAAATGTTAAGCAAACATTACAAATGGATACCACAGTTTGAAGATGTGGATCATAATCCTTATTTAAATGACTTTTATGAGGATATGCCTAGGTGGAGTTTTAACTTGCAAATATTTTTCTTAAATAGCAGGCTAAAACAATTGCTAGAGATACAGCGTGGTACTGAAACTGTAATACAAGACAGAACAATATACGAAGATGCAAATATATTTGCACCCAACCTACATGACATGGGATTGATGGGGAAGCGTGATTTTGAAAACTACTACAGTTTTTTTGAAACCCTTAAAAGTATGGTACAACCTCCCGATTTATTAATTTATTTGAAAGCATCTGTACCTACGCTTGTTTCGCAAATACAAAAGCGAGGACGTGAGTATGAAGAAAATATTCGCTTAGATTATCTAAAAAAATTAAACGACTATTACAATAGCTGGATAGAAGGTTACAAAGAAGGTAAACTTTTAATTATAGATGCAGATGTAAATAAATTTGCAGATAATGAAGATGATCTTGGTAAAATTATTAGTGGAATAGATGCTCAACTATTTGGACTTTTTTAAATAATTTATATTCTTAGAAATAATAAATCGAATCTGTGAAAACTAGTTCGATTTTTTTTATTTTATACACAGTTACAAAAAACTTATAAAGAATTCATATATACTCTACCATTAATAAATATAAAAGTTTTCATATATGCATATTTAATATACTAATATATTAATATACATAATAACATTATTAACATACGTTTATATAAATAAATCCTTTTTCAGTAAAATAATTGTTTATATTTGGTAATAGTTTTTTTGCAATTTGTGTACTAAATTTTCATAT
>JAYVID010000243.1:0-2016 GCA_043770525.1 Ferruginibacter sp. | reverse complement strand
TTGTGCAAATAAAATACTCGTAAAAAATAATGCAGTAGATGTAATGATAAATTTCATTGTAGCGTTTTTTTGAAAAGGTAAATTACGAAAATGTGAGGGTGTAGCAAGAATATTTTTTAGGACTTGTCCGCCAGTGAGCTTGCCCCCCGAAGGATGGCGGAGCATAAGCATTGGTAGTTGTAGCAACATTTGTTTCCGCCTATCCGCTATACCGAGTGTATGTATGCGCTGCGCTTGCATACATACACTCGGTGCCGCTCCTATGCGGGCTAGGCTGAGCGGTGGAACTTTTTTGAGCTTTTATTGTGGAGGAGATGGAAGCGGATGGTATTTTTATTTATCATCTATTTCTTTTACTTGCCTTCCTTGAATAAAACCAATAATTCTTTTATGTTCTCCAATTAATAACAAGGATATTAAAATTTTTACAATTGCAACGATAAATAATGAATTATCTATATTTTCAAAATTGATACTTCTAGTAGAATATAAATAAAGAAAATTAAATAATTTTGGAATTTCGTTAATTAAAATTACCCCTGTTGTTACTAACAATGATACCGTAAGTACCAAAGTGCTATTAATAATTATCTCTCTAGGGGCTTGTTTTGTTTCATTATCTAGTAGAAATAATTCTTCATCCATCCCTTTATCTAAATGAAGTTTATCTAAAATTGAGTTTGTTTTAAACAAAAAAAGAAAAATAAGAAACCCATAAAAAACCATTGAAAAACAATTGCCTATAATTGTATACCAAGTAAACTCACTTTGATTAGATTCAAATAAAAAAAGAAATGATGAAACCAATTGAGGCAATCCAATAATCAACTCTCTTAAAAAAAAACAATCCAAAAACTTTGAGTATTATATTAAAAAGGTTTCTTGTGTTCATAATTTTAATTGCAGGCTTTAGTATTTGTTTAAACAAATATAAAAAGATATTATTATTTTTAAATAAACAAATCGCTCTACCTAGGCACATATCTTCACGAACCATACATTTCAATCTCCCCCACAATAAAAGCCAAATAAAGCTTCACCGCCGAAGGGCTAGCGGATGTGAAGTAGTACCCCACAGGAGGGAGGAACGACCGACGAGGAGCACTACGGACTGAGCCCCCGCATCAAGTGTGGGGCAGGCGCTACAAATGCTCAACAAAGCTCCACAGCCCATAGCACCTAAAAAAACACTACACAATTCTATTACACTTCCATGATACCTATGCTAAACAACGAATCATTTTTCTGCTATTATTAAAACAAGAATAATAACTTTACTCATTGTATAAATTCTACATCAAAACTTACAGCATGCAAACATTGGGTTTCTTTTTAGTGGGGTTAAGCGGCCTAGCTTGGACGATTGTGTATATTTTTTTAATAAAGGCGGGGTTTAAAGATAAGACTTACGGCATGCCATTGTTTGCATTAGCACTAAACATTGCTTGGGAATTTTTATATACATTTTTAGGGTTTCAACACACAACAATAAGTTTACAAACATGGGTAAACCTAGTGTGGAGTTTGTTTGATATTGCAATTGTGATATGCTATTTTAAATTTGGCAAAGAAGAATTTAAAAAGTATGCAAATGAAAAATATTTTATACCATGGTCTATTTTAATTTTTGTAATGGCAGGTACAATACAATACTTCTTTCTTAAAGAATTTGGCATAACAGACTCAAAAAACTTTCATTTGTTTAAAGCCTTTATTGAGCCAGATTTAGGCGCATGGTATGCTGCATTTTTGCAAAATTTAATAATGTCTGTGTTGTTTATACAAATGCTGTTACTGAGAAAAAATAACAAAGGGCAAAACCTTACCATTGCTATTGCAAAATGGATTGGTACTTTAGCGCCTACAATCTTATTTGGCATAATACTAGAAAATAATTTGGTTTTAATACTGGGCGCTTTTTGCTGTGTGTTTGATGTAATTTATATTTGGTTATTATGGAACAAAACAAAGGAGATAAATCAAAAGTATATGTAACATTTTTTCTTAGCAGGTTTT
>JAYVID010000242.1:0-4982 GCA_043770525.1 Ferruginibacter sp. | reverse complement strand
CTAACGTAATTAAAATATCTTCTAAATGTATTTTTTCATCTTCTACTACCAAAACCCGCATGTGTATTTTTTTAAATTATTAACTAGCTATTTTGTACGGAAAAGAAATAATAAAATTTGTCCCCTCGCCTTCTACACTATTTACTTTTATGGTTCCGCCATTTAAATCTAAAAATTTTTTTACCAATACTAAACCTAGCCCACTTCCTTTTTCTCCAGCTGTTCCATTTTTAATTTTATCGCTCTCTATGGTAAATAATTTTTCAATGATATTTGCAGAAATACCATTTCCGGAATCTTTTATGGTGCAAATTATATTTTCCTTTTCTTTTTCTGCATGTATATTTACGGTACCATTTTCGGTATATTTAATAGCATTGGCTATTAGGTTTCTAAAAATTACATGGAAAGCACCTTTGTCTGTTTCTACAGATAAATCTTCCGAAATAGATTCTGACAAAATAGTATTTTTATAATTGGCATGCCCAGCATACGTTTCCATTATTTGCGCCATTTCTTTTTTTAGCATCAACATTTCTGGCTTAGGGGTATAACCATTCATTTGCTCTAACGACCATTGCAACAAATTATCTAATAAGTTAGACAAACTTTCTGCATTGGTTTCTAGCTGCTTTGCTACTTCCAATGTTTTATCGAAATTTTGTTTTTGAATATGATGATTTAAAATGCGTGATGCCCGCTGGAATGGAATGGCTAGCCCTTTTACATCATGTGCAATAATAGAAAAAAGTCTATTCTTTATTTGATTTAGATTATCCAGTTCAGTATTTTTTTGTGAAAGTGCGTTTTTATTTATTCGCAATTTCTTGTATGCCCACAACCCTGTAAATAAAAACCCAATGAGTAATAGAGAAAGAATAATAAAAAATGTTTGTCGTGTATGAGCTTGCTTTAAGTCAGCATTTTTTAATTCTTTTTCGCTATTCAAATTAGCAATCTCTACTTCTTTCTTACCAATATTATATTTCTTTTCAAACTCTGCTAAATTTTATTTTAGTTTTCCATTTTCTAACGAATCTTGTAAAGTGTAAAACTGTTTATGGTATAATAATGCTGTTTTGAAATCTCCTTTTTTTTCATAAATATCACTTAGCATTTTGTAAGTGCGAATTAATAAATGTGATTTAGAAATTTTTTTACCTACTTCTAATGAATAATTTAAATATTTTTCTGCATCATTAAACCTGCTTACTTTAAAATAATATTGACCTAAAGAATAAGTAACATCACAAATTCTAGATTTTATATCAAATTTTTCACATTCTTTCAATATTTCAAGTGAAAGGCTTTCTGCTTTGGCTGTTTTATAATTTGAGAATAACATAAAACTTGCCTTTACAGTTTTTGCATCCAAAATTTTTGATTCACTTTTAGATTGTAGTGCTAAATAAAGTGTGGAGTCTGCATATTCGTTTCCTTTTTTAAAATTGGCACTATCGTTTGCAGCATTTTTTGTAAGCACAAAATAGCAAAAATATAATGTTTCTATATTATTTGTTTTAATACAAATATTTTTTGCTTTTATAAAATAATCGTTGGCTGTTTTAAACTGCTTTAGCTCTAAGTATGCATTACCAAGTAAAACTAAAGTCGCCGGAGTATCATATATGTCTTTTAGTAAATCTTTGTAATATAAAGATTTCAATAAATTATCAATAGCTAAGTTATATTCGCCCTTATTTATATAAAGATTACCTAAGTTATGTAAATCTATGTGAAGGTTATTTGTATCTTTTTGTTTTATTTCTGCTGCAACAGCCAATTTTAAAGATGCAATGGCAGAATCTGGTTTATTAACATCTCTATACCAACTAGCAATTCTAGATAAATAAAAAACATCATCGCTTAATTTACTATACTTTTTTATGTATAAAACAGAACTGTCAATATGTAATTTTGCTGTAATAAAATCATTTTTTTCTTCATAATAATCAAAAAGATATAAGTGAATCTTACTGCACTCTTGAAAATAATTTATTTTAATCGCTAATGCTAACCCTTTTTGTAAGTTTAAAACAACTTTAGCATCATTTGCTTGTATCGAATAATAATCTGTAATAGTTCTATACAACTCTACTTTGCATTTGTCATCTACTTCTTTTATCTTTTTTTCTATCCAAATAATTGTTTCATTTATATTTTCATCGTTCTCTTTTTC
Organism: Ferruginibacter sp.; assembly: GCA_043770525.1. Classification (GTDB taxonomy): domain Bacteria; phylum Bacteroidota; class Bacteroidia; order Chitinophagales; family Chitinophagaceae; genus Ferruginibacter. The sequence continues at coordinate 2,803 of JAYVID010000242.1, read as the reverse complement.
TAATTTATCTATAATTTCTTTATTGCAATAGCTTTCTGTTACCAATGTTTGTTGTGCATTGCTACTACTACAAAAAAGTAATAACATCATAAGTACAAAAAAATAAAAGGCGTTAATAGTTTTCATTTACTCTTATATGTCAAGTATAAATATTTTAAAATTACTTTCGGCTCAAAAAACATAGCATTCATCACCAAAACCATCACTTTCATCCACATTACACAAAATCAAGTTGTTAAGTGGATATAAATTTACATCATAATTAATCAAAAACAATTTTTAAAACAATTAAATTTTACAATTATGAAAAAGTTACAACTTACAATCAAAAGCATTTCATTTTTTCTTTTAATCTCAGGCATTGTGTTTTCTTCTTGCAGCAAGAAAGATGCTATACCAGAAGTAGCAACTCCTACAGATTTGACTGTAAATTTTGTAGGTGCTTACACTGGCCCTTATACAAGTGCTGTTGGTGCTGTTAGCTTAACACAGAAATTAAAAGTTACAAAAATCAGCAACAATCAAATAAAAGTAGAAAATAATGGTGGCCCAATTTCTGTTGCTACAAGCACTTTTACACTTTCGATTAGTGCATCGTCAGGCGGCAATGTGGGAGGTATAGCTACAGACGGAAGCACAATTGGACAATCTGCAACTGGGTTAACAATAACATATGTAGATGGAGCAGCGTATGTTGGTAGCAGATAAATTTACAATTATGAAATTACTTTTTACTTTGAAAGCTATAAAATAAAATTATTGTTTTCTTACAAAAGTACAGCACAATTGTGTTGTACTTTTTTATTTATGCCTAAACCAACAATCTTTTCGCTCGGTTTCATAAGCTTTAAAAATAGTATTTACTGGCGCACCATGTATGATACGCTCGTTATATTGTGTGCGTGCAAGATAGTTGAACGCACCCATATCACCAGTGTAAGCAGTTGTATTATCTGTATTGTAGCGGTTATGTATATTACAAAGTTTCTCTAAAAAAGGTTTCATCATTGCTGCACATCCACCTACAATTCCACAGTTGAGTAAGGTATCGTTCGCAAAATTTTCTTCATAAGCTGCATAGTCATTTAACTTACTTCGCAAATGTGTGGAGTGTGCATGCATCCACTCATTGCTCAATAATTTTGTTTCGTCACCACAAAAAATTTTATCAGGGTTATTGCTAAAAAGTAAATCAGTAAAAGGATTATTTACTACAACTACATCTGTAATATCTGTTATAAAAAAATTATCTACTTCGTTTTCTTTAATAAAATTTCTGTACAGAAAGTAGCGGAAGATATTGGTATTGTATCGTTCATCAAACTGTACTTTTACAAATTGTAGATGACTTGCATATTTTGCAACGCTATTTTCAGATAAACTATTGTGAAACACGACTCCTTGCAACCCAAGCGTAACGATGGATTCAGCCCATGCTGCAATGATGCTAATATTATCAGCTGGTAATGTTTCATTTCTGTTTACATCGTATATACCTGCCAGATAAGTAGCTAATATTAAATTTTTCTGTGCTTTCATTTATGAAAAATTATTCTTTCTTTTTGTAGGGAAGTCGGGAAGGCTTTTTAATTTATTGTAAATGTTTTTTCGTGAAAAATAAGTTTGGGTTGAAATGCTTTGCATTTTGGTTAGTGTAAGTATAGCCTTAACAAAGCAAATAACACAAAAAGCAAGCAACAAAAACAAAAAACAAAACAGCAAAAACACTAAACAAACTTACTCCCCAATAATAAATAGTAAATGATAAATCAAAAAAATCAGCAATTATAAATCTCAAACTCTTTCCTCCTCAGTAGCTTCTTTCATCTTTGCTGTTATACTATCTGGGTTATTTCTGTAATAAACATAACTACGCAAGTTTACTTTTTTTACCAAAAAATGTTCCTGTGCTAACTCATAAAAATTAGCATCTGCAGCGTATTTATCTTCAAATTTTAATGTTGTAAACACTGCCCGCTTACCAAACAAAGTTGCAAATAAAATACAATCATCTACATGTATCAATTTACTTGCATCATGCTTATCTGTTACAAAATAATCTTTTTCACTGGTTACAATTGTCTTGGTGGTAGAAGCAATTAAATCATGTTTTTTCATTTCAATTAAGCAAAGTTCCACATGATTTTTTTCGTACTCATCATCTGCATCTAAAATAGTAATGTATTTACCTTTGCTTTTTGCAACAGCCCTGTTTATTGAAATCGATTGCCCTACATTTTTATGTTGCAAAAAAGTAATTCTATGCTCATATAATTTTGCATAGTCTACTAATTTGTGCAAACATTCATTTTCACTACCATCATCCATTACTATAATTTCTATATTGCTGTATGTTTGGTTAAATATAGAATCTAATGCTCGTTTTACCAATGCAAATTTAGTGTTGTACACGGCCATCAATACTGAAACAAGTCCTACATTTTCTATCATTTTCACAAAATTTTAATAAACAAAAACGAACATACGCAAAAAACAAACCAATAGTTTAAAGCAAATGGTATACTGTAGTCTTTATCTCAAAATAATATTGCCTTTTGTATTTAGTCAAAATCTACTAAATTCGCAACAATCACTAACATTAAAAACAACGACCATGTGTGGATTTGTAGGCGTACTCAATACGCAAGAAGACTTAGCAACCCTTAGACCAAAAGCCCTTTCGCTTTCTAAAAAAATACGCCACCGTGGGCCAGATTGGAGCGGAATATTTGCAGATGGTAATGCTGTGCTTTGCCACGAACGCCTAGCCATTGTAGATCCAACAAGCGGCAACCAACCTTTG
>JAYVID010000241.1:0-23717 GCA_043770525.1 Ferruginibacter sp. | reverse complement strand
AGTTTTTGCTACTTTATCTAATGCATCGTAAAATATACTGTATGCTCCACTTTTTTTACCTGCCCACATTAGGTTGTTTACAAAACGAGTAACCAATTTGTCGTTAAACTTTGGATCAGGTGCTAAGGGTAATTTTTTGGCTTGTGCTTTACGCATTTCTTTTAATTTTTAATTTTGGGGGTTAAATTTCTTCAAGGTTTAAAACTTTACTCAACCCTATTGTGTGAATTGTATTTGTTTTTATCTAAATACTAAGTACTAAATACTCAATACTACTTCTTCGCTCTCTTCGTTCCGTACTTACTACGGCTTTGCTTACGGTCTTTTACACCTGCAGTATCCAAAGATCCACGGATGATATGATAACGTACACCTGGCAAATCTTTAACCCTACCGCCACGTATCAATACGATACTGTGTTCTTGTAGGTTATGACCTTCTCCTGGGATGTAGGCAATAACTTCTATCTTATTTGTAAGACGTACTTTGGCTACCTTACGTAGCGCTGAGTTAGGTTTCTTAGGAGTTGTTGTATATACTCTCGTACATACACCACGACGCTGTGGGCATGAATCAAGTGCTCTTGATTTGCTTTTCGCTTTAATAATTTCTCTTCCTTTTCTAACGAGTTGTTGTATAGTTGGCATTTATATAACCTTTTTTTTCGGACGGCAAAGGTAGGATTTTATTTTAGAAAAAGCACAACTAAAAATAAAAAAACAGAAAAAAATTAAAGCGAGTACTTATTTAATATGAAACTGAGTATAAATTAAGGTAAATTGCTATCTTTTAATGCCACAATAACACTTCTTTCTACAGTTAAATAGTAAACAAAAACAAACATTATCATTACAAGTTTATAGCAATGTGCTTATAAATGTAAATTCCCATATCAAGATTAACATAAATTAAATCCTAACATGGGAATCATTTTAATTGATAAAAATAAAGAGTAAGTTATTGACAATCATACTTTTTTCAGAAATATCAATTTGTCAAAAAAATCAAAAAATTACTTCACAATCTTATGCCATTTCAGTAAAAAATTTATGAAAATAAGGTATTGTTTCTATCCCTTTATAGTAATTCTCAATATTATATTTTTCATTAGGACTATGCAGGTTATCGCTATCTAAACCAAAGCCCATAAATACAATTTTTATACCCAACTCTCTTTCAAATAAGCTACAAATAGGTATGCTACCACCACCTCTTACAGGTATTGGTTGTTTGCCAAAAGTTGTTTCTATTGCTTTTGCAGCTGCTTTATAGCCTTTGCTATCTATTGGCGTCATGTATGGCTCTCCGCCGTGGTGCAATGTTGCTTTTACGGTTACATTAGCTGGTGCAATACTTTCAAGATAGTTTATTATTAAAGCTGTTACTTTTTCAGAACCTTGGTTTGGCACAAGTCTTGCAGAAATTTTTGCAAAAGCTTTGCTTGGCAAAACTGTTTTTGCTCCTTCACCAATGTAGCCACCCCATATTCCATTTAACTCCATTGTTGGACGAATACCTGTTCTTTCCATTGTGGTAAACCCTTTTTCTCCCCACAATTCTTTTATGCCTAATTCGTCTTTGTACGCTTGTTCATTAAAAGGAGCTTTAGCCATTAATGCTCTTTCTTCGTCAGTAGATATTACTACATCATCATAAAAACCAGGTATGGTTATATGATTATTTTCATCATGCATTGAAGCAATCATTTTTGCCAAAACAGTTATAGGATTAGCTACTGCACCACCATACACACCACTGTGAAGATCTCTATTTGGGCCTGTTACTTCTACTTCTATATAACTCAATCCACGTACTCCTACATCCATACTTGGTGTATCTAAACTTAGCATTGCAGTATCGCTTATCAATACACAATCTGCTTTTAATAATTCTTTATTGGCTGCTACAAATTTGCCAAGGTTGGGAGAGCCAATTTCTTCCTCACCTTCTATACAAAATTTAATATTGTTTTCAAGTGTATTTGTTTTTACCAATGTTTCCAATGCTTTTACGTGCATATAAAATTGTCCTTTGTCATCACAACTTCCTCTTGCAAATATTTTACCATCTATAATAGTAGGTTCAAAAGCTGGGCTATTCCAAAGCTCCAGTGGCTCGGCTGGCTGTACATCATAATGCCCATAAACCAATACTGTAGGCTTACTTGGGTCTACTATTTTTTCACCATACACTATAGGGTGACCCTCAGTTTCATAAATTGTTACCGTATCTGCCCCGGCAGCTAATAAACTAGCTTTTACTGCCTCTGCACATTTTATCATATCTGGTTTGTGCTCACTTTTGGCACTCACACTTGGTATGCGTAATAAATCTAGTAATTCATTTAAAAACCTGTCTTTATGTTCTTCTTGGTAAGTAGCCCATGCATTCATAATTATAATTTTATGTGTTTAAAGAAGTACGAAAGTAAATTCTTTTTGTATTAAAAAAATATTGTGTGCTTTTTATATTTTGTGAAAATTTTATGAAATAAAAACGATTGTTTAGGGTTACCCATCCATATCTTCGTTTTACGATTGGGCAAAATAAGTTGTTTAATCCATCAGCCTTTGTTTAGCGACTTTCCATTTTTGTAGAGGGAATTTGTTTTGCAAAGGCTGAGTCAATTTAGGGAAGTATTGTAGCAAATCTTTTTTCTATATACGCCCAATTTACAACCTGCCACCAGTTTTCAATATAATCTGCTCGCTTGTTTTGATACTTTAAATAGTATGCATGCTCCCACACATCTAAAGCTAATAATGGGTAGCCTTTTATTTCACTCACATCCATTAAAGGGTTATCTTGGTTAGGAGTGCTGCCAATTTTCAAATTCTTTTTAGCATCTATATACAACCAAGCCCAGCCACTTCCAAACCTAGTTTTACCAGCCTCTGCAAATTGCTTTTTAAAATTTTCAAAAGATCCAAAAGTCTTATTTATTGCTAACTGTAAATTGCCAACTGGTAAATTGCCAATTTGAAGAGGACGCATACATTGCCAAAACAATTCGTGGTTGTAATGCCCTCCAGCATTGTTTCGCATTTTTGTTGAAAAGTTGGAAATAGTTGCTAAAAGTGTTGAGAGTAAAACAGCATTTTTGTTTTTCGAATTTGCTAACTCATCTCCTAAATTTTTACAATACGAAGCTGCATGTTTACTATAATGTATCTCCATTGTTTTTGCATCTATCACATTTTCCAAGGCATCATAAGAGTAAGGTAAAGGTGCTTGTGTAAAACTATTGATGGATGAATCTGATAAAGCCATGGTTTTTGAACCTGCACAAGATGATAATATTGCGCTAGCGGTGCTACCACTAATCGTTAATAATGCAGCTGCCTTTGCAGTATCAGTTATAAATTTTCTTCTAGTATTGTTGTTTTCTTGCTCCATAAAATAATAATTAAATTTTGTTAGTAGCAGTTTGTTTTACATCCATAATTTTTTTCTTAACTGGTAAAAATGATTTTACTTTTCTAAACAAACGAGTATAAAACTCTTTATTAAACAATTGTGAATCGTTCATAGCCTTATAAGTAAAAAATATGCCTACTGGTGTTAGTGCAATTACAGCTAGCCACATGCCCATAAATGGTGAAAGTGTAAAGTTGCGTACAAATTTATCGCCAAACATATTTAGCAAATGAAAAATAAGAAAAAACACAATAGCTACTACCAAAGGCATACCCAAGCCCCCTTTTCTTATAATAGACCCTAGTGGCGCTCCTATAAAAAACAATACCATACAAGCAAGAGAAAAAGAAAATTTACGCTGCCATTCCATTTTATGATAAGCGATGTCTTCTTTTCTTTTGTCTGCATTAATATTTAATGATTGAAGGGTACTTTGTATTTCTGTAGCTCTTGATAATGCTCTATCAACTAATATGCTTTTTGCACTATCGGGAAAAATGAGTTCGTCTTTTTTATAAACTACAGGAGCTGTTTTTTTCCATTCTACCAAAGTATCATGCAAAAATGGAAGTGAAAAAGCAATGCTGTTTGACAATGTTTTACTTATACTATCATTGTATCTTGTAAGTGAATCTATTTTTACAGTAAGCTGTTTTGCACTAAGCATTTTATAATTGTTTTTAAATGCATCTTCATCTCCTTTTCTTTGTTGAAAAGTACTTACATCAAACAGTTTTTTAAATGTTTTAAATTCTAATCTAATATATTCAGTACCACTATCAGTTGCATTTGCTTTTTCTTGGTATCTGGTACCATCTTCTAAGTTGAACGCTAAATAATTATTATCAGCAGTTACTTCCATTTTACCTTTTTCAGATATAATGGTATTTTCTTGTAATGGATTTGTTTGGTCATAGATCAATACTTTTTCAATCTTTTTTCCTTCTTTATCTTTCTTTGCAATCTTAATTGCATATTTTGGAATATCATTGTAAAAAATACCTTGCTTAATGTTTAGTGCAGGTTTTTTAACCAAAATATCTCTATAAATGGTTACAAATTTTAATTGCGAATAGGGTATAACATAATTGGCAAACAAAAAAGTAATTATACAAAGTAATACTGTAAACCATATAAGCGGGCGCATAAAACGAAGCAGTGAAATGCCTGAGGATTTTATGGCCACCAATTCAAAGCTTTCACCTAAATTTCCAAATGTCATAATAGTAGAAATAAGAATTGCAATAGGCATTGCCAGTGTAAGCAGTGTAGCACTTGCATACCATACAAACTTTATAATGGTTACAAAATCTAACCCCTTACCTACCAAATCATCAATATACTTCCACAGTGTCTGCATTATCAATACAAACAATGCAATAAAAAAAGTAACAATAAAGGGCCCAATAAAAGATTTGAGTATGAGCTTATCTAATTTTTTTATCATTACAAAAAAAACGGATGATTTAATATTAATAATTATCTTTTCACTATGAATGAAAACACAAAAGTAACACTTTCTGATGGCGAACTAGCCATTGCAATGGATAAGGAATTTATTTTAACGAAACGAATTATAATAGAAAAAGTAGCAATGTTGTTTAATGAACAAATAAACATTGTAAGTGATATTATGAAAGAAAGCATTTTAATGTTGCCAGAAGTATCCGCAGCTGTGCCCAAAATATCAAAAGGAGAAAACTATAATGGATTACCTTATGTAATGTTCGACTATCCCCATGTATTTGAAAAAGAAAATATTTTTGCCCTTCGTACTTTCTTTTGGTGGGGGAATTTCTTTAGCATTTCAATTCAACTTTCAGGCAAATACAAAGCCTATTTTGAAGAAAATATTTTTAAAAATTTAAGTAAAGGTGATTGGTTTGTTTGTGTAAATGAAAATGAATGGCAACATCATTTTGAAGACAGTAATTATAAGTTTTTTACATTGTTAACAGAAGCAGAGAGGGCATCTTTAAAACTAAAGGGTTTTATAAAAATTGCTCTAAAATACGAACTGCATCATTGGAATATGATGCAGCAGTTATTACCACAAGGGTATAAAAAAATAAATGATTTGTTGTTGCCCTAGCTACCGATACGATGAAAAAGATCCTTTACTTGGTATTCCCATAATTGTGTTTGATCTTTTATATCTTTTTTTTCTGCAAAATCAGAAATAATTAGAATCGTTTGGTTTGTTATTTCAGATTTATCTATTCTAAATTCAAAATATTCGTCTTTGGGCCCCGCCAACCATCTAAATTTTATATGATGATTTTCTACTCTTTCCAGCACCTCAGCTTTTTCTTCAGTACCATTCCATCCAAAAGTATAGTAACCATCTCTATCATCTACTTTGTCTGCAAACCACTCCTGCAAAGCAGATGCGCCACTTAAAAATTCGAAAAGTATGGTTGGTGAACTCCTTACGGGATATTCTAATGTATATAAAACTTTTTTACTCATTTGGGTTTGTATTATAAATACGATGCAATTATAGATAAAAAATGAATGTAAAAATTATTTTAGCAATTTATTTTAAAATAGTTTAGTTAAAACTTTTAAAATGAATCATTTTTGATAGTTAAAGGCAAATACGTAAATAGATTTAATAACGATTGGTTTTTTTATCCGAAATTCGCAAAAAATTAAAATTATCTTTTAATGGCTATTGAAATAAAAGTACCAACAGTAGGGGAAAGTATAAGTGAAGTAACCCTTGTAAAGTGGTTGAAAAAAGACGGTGAATATGCTGAAAGAGATGAGGTAATTGCAGAATTGGAGAGCGAAAAAGCTACTTTTGAAATAAATGCAGAACAAGCGGGTGCTGTAAAACAAATTGCAAAAGAAGGTGATACATTAGCCATTGGCGACCTTGTTTGTAGTATTGATACCGAAGCTGCTAAGCCTACTAGTACAGAAACCAAGCCTGCAGAAGCTGCTCCTTTAGCCACAGTGCCAAGTACGACTGTAACGCCAACAGCAGTAGAAACAAAAACAGATGTAAAAGCTACTCCAGTAGCTGCAGCCATAATAGCAGATAAAAAAATAGACAGCAATAAAATAACTGCAACGGGTGATAATGGCAAAATTGTGAAGCAAGATGTGTTAGAAGCTTTAAACAACCCTGGTAGAAACCCAGCTGCTGCTATGAACAGCCGCCTAGATAGACCAGAAAAAATGAGTAATCTGCGTAAAACCATTAGCAAACGACTAGTGGAAGCAAAAAACACAACTGCAATGCTTACCACTTTTAATGAAGTGGATATGATGGCAATAATGGATATCAGAAAAAAATCGAAAGACAAGTTTAAAGAATCGCATGGTGTAAACCTTGGTTTTATGAGTTTTTTTACAAAGGCTTGTTGTTATGCCTTGCAAAAATTTCCTAGTGTAAATGCATATATAAATGGCGAAGAAATTATTTACCATGATTATTGTGATGTATCTATAGCGGTAAGTGCACCAAAAGGATTGGTAGTACCCGTAATAAGAAATGCTGAAAGCTTAAGCATGGCAGGTATAGAAGCTGCTGTGGTAGACCTTGCTACCAAAGCAAAAAACAGTAAGCTTACTATGGAAGAAATGACTGGTGGAACTTTTACCATCACCAACGGTGGTATTTTTGGCTCTATGATGAGTACACCTATTATAAATTTACCGCAAAGTGCAATTTTGGGAATGCACAATATTTTAGAGCGCCCTATGGCAATAAATGGCCAGGTGGTTATTAGGCCTATGATGTATGTAGCACTTAGTTACGACCATAGAATTATTGATGGAAGAGAGTCTGTAGGTTTTTTAGTATTAGTAAAACAATTGTTGGAAAACCCTGCGTTGTTGTTATTTGGAAAAGACCCTGTAGATGCTTTATTAGAATTGTAGAAAATAAAAATAAAATTCGAGAAGGCTTTTTCAAAAAATGAGAAAGCCTTTTTTAATAAATAATTTTATGATAATTAGAAAAATTGAAGAAAAAGATAATATCGCATTGGGCAATATTGTGCAACAAGTACTGATGGAATTGGGAGCACCAAAAATTGGCACTGCTTATTCAGACCCCTATTTGTTTTCTCTTTTTGAAATATATAATAATACAAATACTATTTATTTTGTAGTAGAAGAAAATGAAAAAATAATCGGTGGTGCAGGCATAGCAGCATTAGAAAATGGACCAAGTGAAATATGCGAACTACAAAAAATGTATTTCTTACCAGAAGCAAGGGGCAAAGGTATTGCAACTTTGGTAATTGAAAAATGCATAGAAGCTGCATCTTCATTCGGTTTTAAAAAATGCTATTTAGAAACCATGCCTTATATGGAGCATGCACAAAAATTATATCGAAAATTTGGTTTTTACTATTTAGATAATCCTATTGGCAATACGGGCCATACCTCATGCCCAGTATGGATGATGAAGGATTTGTAATTTTAAAATTAAACAAACCTTGAGCCACCATTATTCCCATATTACATCTGCCATAAAAATTTTAAAAACAGCAAAGCAAGGTGAACCGCTAGCTCATCATTTAAAAAAAATTTTTGCTGCTGATAAAAAATTTGGATCTAAAGATAGAAAAAGCATATCCTCCCTATGTTATAATTTTTACAGAATGGGCAATATATTTAAAGCAAAAACCATAGATGAGCAAATTATTATTGCCCATTTTTTATGTTCTGATAAACCCAATACATTATTACATACGGTAGCTCCTCACTACAATGAAAAAACAGCGCTTACTGTTCTTGAAAAATTTGCGTTTTTAAACATTAATCCTAAAGATATTTTTCCTTTCTTAAATGAAATTGGGGAAGGGGTAGACAAAGAAAAATTTCCCCTTTCATTTTTAAAACAACCGCTTTTTTATATACGCTTAAGACCTACACAAGCTGAAATTGTAAAAGCAAAACTTTTAAAAGCAGGTATTGATTTTACATTGATTTCAAATACTTGTATTGCCATGCCAGCAGCTACTAAAATTGAAAACATACTAGCAATAAACAAAGAAGTAGTTGTGCAAGATTATAATTCTCAGGCTGTATTTAATAACATTGATCAGTATATTGTTGCAGAAAAAAAAATAATAGAATTGTGGGATTGTTGTGCTGCAAGCGGGGGGAAATCTATTTTATTGTATGATATTTTTAAAGACAGATTATCCTTAAATGTATCAGATGTACGAGCATTTATGTTGAACAACTTACGCAATAGATTTAAAGAAGTCGGTATAAAAAAATACAACTGCTTTGAAGCAGATTTAATAAACCCTGCTCAAACGTTACCTCAAAAAAAATACGACATTATAGTGTGTGATGCGCCATGCACAGGTAGTGGTACATGGGCACGTACGCCAGAACAGTTAGCATATTTTGAAGAAAAAAACATAACCAACTTTTCAAAAATGCAGCAAAATATTGCTTCTACAGTTATACCTTTTTTAAAAAAAGATGGGATTTTTATTTACATCACATGCTCAGTTTTTAAAAAAGAAAACGAGGATATAGTACATTACCTAAAAGAAAAATTCCACTTGCAAGTAATGCAAATGGAATATTACAAAGGTTATGAAATGCAAGCAGACACAATGTTTGCGGCTATTTTATCTTTTAACTAGTTTTAAAGTTTCAATTTTTTTATTATCGGCAAATACTTTTATATAGTAAATGCCAGCTGAAAAAGCTTGCATATTTATTGCCTTTATTTGTGTACCTACATTTTGTATAAAACTATTTTCATAAATACTTTGCCCTACAGCATTTACAATTGAAATATGCATATTTGTACGTGCAGCCCTACTAATTAACAAATGGGCTATATTGTTAATTGGATTTTCTTTTAGTTGTACAAAATTGGTAGGATTGGTACAATTTAGAGGAGCGGCAATTACCAAGGAGTCTAAATAAAAACTTGTGTCTGCAGCAATATCCAAGCGTATTCTGTAATTGACAGCACCAGTAGTTACTTGCATTAAATCATCTGTAAAAGAAATGCTTTTGTTAGTAAAATTAACAGTGCCATTTATTGTTTTATAGATAGAAAAATTTATTTCAGAAGATTGTTTTCTTTCTAAAACTACTTTCATACTATTATCAAATTTTACATTTAGTTTTATAGTTGCATTACAATTGGTTATATTATTTGTTTGTGCATAAGATTTTTTTAAAAGTATTACAAAAGCCTTTTTCATATCTGGTATGCCATACCCCACTCTATCATTTGGGTTATTAGCATTGGAAGCAGCCCTTTGTACAGCATCTAAAATAGCCATGTTATTAAACTCTGGAAAAGCTTGCCACAAGCAAGTAGTAAGACCTGCCATATTAGGTGTAGCATAAGATGTACCATTACCATAAATAGGTAAGCCTGTAGATGGGCTGGCTACAACAGCTCTTACACCTGTAGCAGCCACATTTGGTTTTATTCTTCCATTACTAGTGGGGCCATAACTACTAAAGCTACCTACAATGCCAAAAGTATCTACAGCACCTACTGTCATTACACTATCTGCATCGCCAGGGCTAGCTACAAAACGCCAAGGCCTTGCTCCATCATTACCACATGCTATAACGGGTAGCATACCTTTTTTTGCAGCAATGTCTGATGCGATGGCGCTCATACTTGTATTACCGTTCATACTTGCATACGTATAATTTTGATTTGCATAATCAAAAGTTGTATAACCCAATGAAACAGTACATACATCTACCCCTAAGCTATCAGCTCTTTCGTAGCCAGCAGCAAGGTTATGCTCTTCTATATTTGTTTCAGTAAATACATCTTCAGTTCTATATAAACTAAAGTTAGCTTTTGGTGCAGTGCCTACAAATACACCTGGCATATTTGCAGATATGGTACTAAAACAACTCATGCCATGTGAATTATCTTCATCTACACTATTATTATTATCTACAAAATCCCACACATTTATTATTTGGTTATTTGCCCTTGCACTATCAAAAGTAGGTAGCGATAAATAATGAAAAAAACCTCCATCCAAAACACTTATCAGCATCCCTTCTCCTTTAAATCCATGCTCATGTAAAAATTGTCCTTTGTGCAATTTTATTTGTCCTCCCGAGCTACCATAAATTGATAAGTCTGTCAATTCGGTTGGCTTATCTAAATCACTACAAGGTTCAATATTATTTATTTTTTCACTTGGCAAAATTTTATTTACTGGTATTGCTTGTTCGTTTATTTTAGAGGCTACTGCTACTGCACTTATTACAAAAGAAAAACTATTTATTTTTGCTAATGCCAAAGGATCTGTTGTCCTTATAGTTACTTGATTAAGCCATTTTGATGCATTTAAAATACTTACATTTCCGGCAAGTCGAACACTATCTATATATCTTGGTGTAACAGGTAAGTCGGTACTATCAATTATAATATTGTATCTAGCTCTACGCTGCAATGCCCTATTGCTAAGGTATGCATTGGGATTTGCCAAAGAAAAAGGGTTGGTAGCTTTGTCTTTAAACTTAATAATGTAACGGGTTTGTTGTGCTTTTGCATTCAACAAAAACAGGCATCCTAAGAGTAGTATTAATAATATCTTTTTCATATAAATGTTTATCAAAACTTTCAATTTGATATAAAATATTCAACCTTAAATAATAACTTACTCACAAAAAGCTATAAAGTTTTTGGACAAATCTATATTACTGTTAGAGTTACAATAAAACCTTATAGGTTTACAAGCAATCTGCAAACTTGAAAATTATTTTTAGTATCTGCTTAAAAAAATCAGCTTTTAGTAAATAACAAAATCTTCAACTTCTTTTTTCGCTTCAATTTTCGCAAACATTGAACATTAAAAATTGGGCATAATACTAAAAATTTTCCTCTGGTTCATTTTCCACTAACCTTGAAAATTGTACATTGAACATTTCCCTTCTCTCCCATCTTCGCAAACCTTGAACTGTCAACCTTTAATCTTTGAAAACTAGTACGCCCACTTTATCCACGTGGCTCCCCAAGTAAAGCCACCACCAAAAGCAGCTAGTATAAGGTTATCACCTTTCTTTAATTTATCTTCCCACTCCCATAAGCACAAAGGAATTGTACCTGCTGTTGTGTTGCCATATTTCTCAATATTTATCATCACTTTTTCTTTAGGTATGTTGGCTCTACTTGCAGTAGCATCTATAATACGTAAATTGGCTTGGTGTGGTACCAACCATGCAATATCATCCCCTGTTAAATTATTTCTGTCCATCAATTCATAACTCACATCCGCCATTCCTTTTACTGCAAATTTAAAAACTGATTGACCTTCTTGATAAATATAATGTTCTTTAGCCATAACAGTTTCTATAGATGCTGGCTTTAAAGAACCTCCAGCTTTTTGGTGTAGAAATTGTCTACCACTACCATCACTTTTTAGGATACTATCCTTTACACCATTTTCATCAGCAGAAGCTTCAAGCAAAACAGCACCAGCACCATCACCAAAAATAATACAAGTGGCTCTATCTGTATAATCTACAATGCTGCTCATTTTATCTGCCCCTACTATTACAACTTTTTTATATCTACCACTTTCTATAAAGGCAGCGCCTGTAGTTAAAGCAAATAAAAAGCCAGAGCAGGCAGCATTTAAGTCGTAGCTTAAAATGTCCTTCACTCCCAGTTTGTCGCAAATAATATTAGCAGTAGATGGAAAAAGCATATCTGGAGTTACCGTAGCACAAATCAAGCAATCAATTTCAGTTGCATCTATTCCCCTTTTTGCCAATAAAACTTTTACAGCTTCTACACCCATATCGCTGGTACCCAATCCTTCACCTTTTAAAATTCTACGTTCATCTATACCTGTTCTAGATTTAATCCATTCATCATTCGTATCTACCATGGTTTCCAATATCTTATTGGTCAATTTATATTCAGGAACATATCCTCCAACACCAGTAATAGCAGCTGTTATTTTTTCCATATCGGAAATTCTTTTTGGGTTTAGTAAATGAGTTAAAAATAATGTAAAGATAAATCAATTATACTTATTGTTAAATTTAGTGGTTATAATAGAAAATGTCTTATTTTCGTACTTGGACTGCTATTATATATAATTATGTTTGCATATTTGAGTGGGAAATTTAGTTTTAAAAGTGCCGCACAGGTTTATGTAGATGTAAATGGTGTAGGGTATGAAGTTAACATTACTTTAAATACTTACGCTAGTATAGAACAACAATCAGAAGGTAAATTGTTTACGTATCTTCAAATAAAAGAAGATGCACACACGTTATATGGTTTTGCAGAAAAGGAAGAAAAAGATATGTTTGTCTTACTCATTAGTGTATCTGGAGTAGGAGCAGCTACTGCACGTATGATGTTATCTTCTTTAAAGCCGGGAGAAGTAGCAGCTGCGGTGGCTTCAAACAATATAAGATTGATAGAAAGTGTAAAAGGAATTGGAAAGAAAACAGCTGAGCGATTGGTACTGGAATTAAAAGATAAAGTGGGTGTAAAATCCGACGCAGGCAGCCAAACATGGGATAGAGGAATCAATAGTATGGAAAGAGATGCAGTAAATGCACTTTTTGCCTTAGGTATAGCACAAAAACAAGCTGAACAATCAGTAAAAAAAATACTAACATCAGAACCGGATATTTCTAAACTAGAAGATCTGATTAAAAAAGCCCTTAAAGCCATTTGAGACTAGATTTACGTTAACTTATTATCTTAATGTTGCTTATCAGAAAATTATTTTTTCCTCTAATAGCGTGTGCCGCATTGCCAGCTATCTTGTCTATGACCATAGCAGACAATGCTCCTATAAAATTTACAATAAAAACTAGTATTGTAGATACACCTCCACCCGTATTACCATATCCTATTAAAGATAGCAGAGCAGATGCTGTTTCTGCAAATAATAGAGGTACATTTTATTTAAAAAACCCTACGAATGTAAATGACTCAGTGGTATATAATGCTGCTACTCGTACATATATTGTGTATGAAAAAATTGGAAATAAATATTACAGAACACCCACCACATATACTTTTGACGAATTTTGGGCACTTAGAAATAAAAAAGCTGAATCAGATTATTTTAAAAAGCGTGCAAACACTACCGCACTTTTAAATAGAGGCAAATTGCTAAAGCCAAAGTTATCATTAACTGATAATTTATTCAACAGGCTTTTTGGAACAGGTGCAATAAGCATTACCCCACAAGGAAGTGTAGATATCATTGCAGGTTATCAAGGACAAAAAATAGACAACCCTACTTTGCCAGAAAGGGCAAGAAATAATGGAGGATTGGATTTTAATTTAAATGCACAGCTAAATGTAAATGCAAGTATTGGTGACAAACTTAAATTTCCAATAAACTACAATACACTGGCTAATTTTAATTTAGACAATCAAATAAAATTAGACTTTACAGGTAAAGATGATGATATTATAAGAAGGTTTGAAGCAGGCACTGTAAACTTTGCTTCTAAAGGTACTTTGATACCCGGTGCACAACAATTGTTTGGTTTAAAAACGCAATTGCAATTTGGCAGATTAGGCATTACCACCATCTTAGCCAATCAAAAATCTCAACGCCAAAGTGTAAACCTACAAGGAGCATCAGCATCGCAAACTTTTGAAATAAAAGCAGATGAGTACGAAGAAAACAGGCACTTTTTAATTGGTCAATATTTTGTAGATAATTACAACAAGACCATGAAAAATGCACCTGCTATTACTACACCAGTGCAAGTATTAAAATTACAAGTGTGGGTTACAAATAGAAATGGGGTAAACATAGAAACAAGAGATGTTGTAGGCCTTGCAGATATAGGTGAAAGAAATCCTTACTCGCCTCAAGTGCTTTCACTAAGTACTCAAGCAGTACCTTCAAATGGAGCCAATAACTTGCTTAGCCAAATTAAATCACTGTCTGATTATAGAACCTCCAGTACAATTTATACTAAATTAAAAGACCAATTAAATTTAAAACCAGTAGAAGATTTTGAAAAAACATTTGCAAGAAAATTAGATCAAAGTTCTTATACATTTAATCGTCAATTAGGAACACTTTCTTTAAGTTCTCCTTTGCAGCCTGATGAAGTTTTAGGTGTAGCATATCAATATTCTTTCAACGGAAAAATATTTCAGGTAGGTGAATTTTCTGAAGATGTACCGCCCGATACCACAAGTGGTGCAACACAAAAAATATTATTTTTAAAATTATTAAAAGCTACATCGCAAAGAGTAAACCTTCCTACTTGGAAGTTGATGATGAAGAACGTGTACTCTGTTGGGTATGGTACATTAACAAGAGAAGATTTTAAATTAGATGTGTTATACGAGCAGCCTGGCTTAGGTGCAAAAAGGTATATTCCATTTGGAGATAAAAACCAAGGCACTCCAATAATTTCACTTATTAATTTAGACAGGTTAAATAGTCAAAATGACCCTCAACCAGATGGTGTATTTGATTACATAGATAGCTTTACCGTAAATGCACAATACAGCAGAATTATTTTTCCAGTATTGGAACCTTTTGGAAGAGATATAGCCCCACAAATTTATAATGTAGTACCAAGCTTTGCAAAAGATACATTATTTTATGCCTTGTACGATTCTATAAAAGCAGTAGCCCAACAATTTCCCAACCAAAATAGATTTTTGTTAAAGGGTTCTGCAAAAACTTCTGGTTCTGGAGATATTAGTATTGGCTACAATATTCCTCGTGGCTCTGTGCAAGTATCAGCAGGTGGGCGCACTTTGCAAGAAGGTACAGATTATGATATTAATTATGACTTAGGCACCATAAAAATCATAAACCCGGCCATTTTAAATGCTGGGCTACCCGTGCAAGTAAACTTTGAAAACAACGCTTCCTTTGGTTTACAACAGCGTTCTTTTATGGGCTTACGATTAGATTATGTTGCAAAAAACACCATTAATGAACAACTTTCTTTTGGTGCTACTGCAGTGAGATTGAGTGAAAGACCATTTTTTACAAAAGTAAACTTGGGTGAAGACCCTATAAAAAATGCGATGTATGGTGTAGATATTAATTACAGAAAAAATACTCCAAAAATTACAAAGTTTTTAGACAAGCTTCCTTTTTATAGCACCACTGCACCCTCTACCGTAAATGCATATTTTGAAGCAGCTGCTTTAAAACCAGGGCATGCAAACCAAATAGGTAAAGGGGGAAATGGGGTTATATATATTGACGATTTTGAAGGTAGTAAATCAGGTATTGATTTACGTTTTCCTGCTACCGCATGGGGGCTTGCTTCTACACCAGAAAAAGCTACAGATGGGGTAAGCAACGTTTCACTTTTTCCTGAAGCTAATCAAAATAATAATTTAGATTATGGCAAAAACCGTGCAAAAATTGCTTGGTACCAAATAGAGCAAGTATTGCAACAACCTAGAGCAAATACAAATCCAATTACAAATTTAAATTTATTAAGCGATCCTAGGGTAAGAGCCGTTTACCAAAAAGAAATTTTTCCACAACGTACAACAGGTTTTGGCGAAAGTCAATTACAAACATTTGACCTTGCCTTTTATCCAAACGAAAGAGGCCCTTACAATTTTGATGCTACAGCTGGAAGTGTAGCCCCAAATGGTAATTTATTAAACCCAAAAAGAAGATGGGGTGGTTTGCAAAGAAATATTGATCAAACAGATTTTGAAACAGCCAATATAGAATTTATAGAAACTTGGGTGCAAGATCCTTTTATCTCAAAACCAACTTCAACTGGAGGTAAGCTCTATTTTAACTTAGGAAATATATCAGAAGATGCTTTAAAAGATGGACAGCGTTTTTATGAAAATGGGTTACCTACACCCAATGCCCCAGCACCTGTCGTAAACAGTGTTTGGGGACGTGCACCTAATAATCCAAATCAAGTTACCAATGCATTTAGCAACAATCCTGATGATAGAAAGTTTCAAGATATAGGATTTGATGGTTTAGTTGACTCTGCGGAAGCAAGGGTACAGCAAACATATTTATCAAACCTTGGTAGTTTATTGGGCACTGGTTCACCAGCATTTCAAAAAGCTGCTAGTGATCCATCTAGTGATAATTATAAAAATTATCGTAACGAAACATTTACGCCTAACGATGGCATTCTTTTGCGTTACAAAAATTTTAATTCGCCAGAAGGAAATTCACCCATCGATAACGGTGGTCAATTTACATCTGCTGCAACTTTGTACCCAGATGGCGAAGATTATAACAGGGATAATACGATGAACCAAACGGAAGAGTACTTCCAATACATTGTAGATTTAAAACCTAAGAATGATCCGTTAATGCAGGTAGGTACTAATTATATTGTAGATAGAAAAGAAGTTTCTGTAAACTTACCCAATGGAACAACAAGACAAGAAACATGGTACCAATTTAGGATACCAATAAACAGTGGTAAAAAAATTGGAAACATTCCAGATTTTAAATCTATTAGATTTATAAGAATGTTTATGACTGACTTTGCGGATACAGCTGTAGTTCGTTTTGGAACCCTAGCCTTGGCAAGAAATATTTGGAGAACTTACAAATACCAATTAAACCAAACAGGAATTCTTACACCTGCTACAAATACATCGTTTAATGTGGGTGCTGTAAATATTGAAGAAAATGACACCCGCTCTCCTTTGCCTTATCGTACCCCTAGAGAAATACAAAGACAACAAACACAAAGCAACAATGGCGTAAACTTATTAAGCAATGAGCAAGCCATGACTTTGCAATTTTGTAATCTTAAACAAGGAGATTCAAAAGGTGTTTTTCAAACTTTTGGAAACAAAGATGTTCGCCAGTTTAAAAAACTGAGTATGTACATTCACGCTGAGCAATCTGTAAAAGGACCACTAAATTTAAGAGATAAAGATTTAACTGCCGTATTCCGTATGGGTACAGACTTTACAAATAATTACTACGAAATAAGAGTGCCTTTATTTAATACTTCTTTAAATGCACGAAGTTTATTAACAAAAAGTAATGGAGAACTAATATATAATGACAGCCTTTGGAATCCTTTAAATTCAATGGAGCTAAATCTTGTAGAACTTACAAAAATAAAACAAGATAGAAATTTATCTTCTCCTACAAATGTTATTTATAGTGTAACACAACCTAATGGTCATACTTATTCTGTAATGGGTAATCCTAATTTAGCAGAAGTAAAAGGAATGTTGATGGCTGTAGAAAATACCAACAAACCAGTAGGTAGTGGAGATGCATGTGGAGAAATTTGGGTAAATGAATTACGCCTTTCAACGCTTGATGAAAGAGGTGGATATGCTGCACTAGCAAGGGTTGATTTTACATTGGCAGATTTAGGCTCAATTTCATTATCAGGAAATTTACATACAAAAGGTTTTGGAACTTTGGAGCAAAGGGTAAACGAAAGATACAGAGATAATTTTTTACAATTAGATGCAGCAGCTACATTGGATTTAGGAAAATTAACACCCAAAAAATATGGCTTACAAATACCCGTTTTTGCAAGTTATTCTCAAACAACAAGCACGCCAGAGTACGATGCTTATGATAAAGATATAAGATTAAAAGATAAATTAAATGCAGTTCCTGCAAACCAAAAAGACTCTATACGTAAAACTGCAGTAGATTTTTCTTCTACTACTACCGTAAATTTTACAAATGTAAAAAAGAATAAAACGAATAATAAAAAAACTAAAATTTATGATATCTCAAATGTAGATTTAAGTTATTCTTATTTAAAAATTAAAAAGTATAGTCCACTTATTGAGTATAATGATGTAACAAGGCACAGAGGTGTTGTAGGATATAGTTTTGCACCACAACCAAAATACATAACACCTTTTAAAAACTTATTTAAAAAGCAAAAAACAAAATGGTTTGATTTAGTAAAAGATTTTAATTTAAATTTATTACCGAGCCAGTTAAGTTTTAGAGCCGATATACAAAGACAATTTGGTGCAATAAAACCTCGTAGCCTGGGTGGAGATAAATATCAAACACCAGAAACGTATGACAAGTACCTAATCTTTCAAAGAGATTATATTATGCGTTGGAATGTTACAAGAAATTTGGTGATGGATTATACTGCTACCAACAACTCTAGAGTAGATGAACCAAATGGCCGTATAGATACAAAAGAAAAGAAAGATTCTATTTGGACAAGATTATTAAAAGGTGGAAGAAATACGTTGTTTAACCAAACAGCTTCTTTTTCTTATGCATTACCAATAAATAAAATTCCGTTATTAGATTTTGTAACAGCAAATGTTAAATATCAAGCTAATTATAAATGGATAGGTGCAAGTAGGCTTGCTGCAAACTTGGGTAATATTTTAGAAAATGGACAGCAAAAGGAAGGTACCGTACAAATGGATTTTAATAAATTGTATATAAAATCTAAATGGCTTAGGCAATTAGATGCACCATCAAACAAAGCTGATAAAGAAAGATGGCAAAATAGATGGACAAAAATAAAAGACAGTGTAACAAACAAACATGGCAAACGTGTGTTAAGAACTAGAAAAATTTTAGATAAATCTGCAATGCCTTTTGTAAACACACCATTAAAGATTGTGGGAAAATTACTAACTAGTTTAAAACAAGTAAATTTTTCATTGTCTGAAAACACCAATACAAGATTGCCAGGTTATGCAGATAGTACACAAGCAGTAGGGCAAAACTTTAGAAGCATGGCTCCAGGCTTGGATTTTGTTTTTGGAAAACAAGTAGATAGTAATTGGCTAAACAGAAAAGCAGGTAGCGGGCTAGTAACAAAGGATCCAGATTTTAATTATTTGTTTAGACAAAATTTTGATCAAACACTTACTGCAACTGCAACTTTAGAACCCATTAGAGATTTAACCATTACGGTAGATCTTAAGAAAACCTTTAGCAAAGATTATTCTGAAACTTTTAGATTTGTAGATACTTCTGGTGGACCTAATGCTAAATTTCAACATCTTACGCCCTATTCTACTGGAGGTTTTGATGTTAGTTTTATTGCTTTTAAAACTTTGTTTGGAGAATTTGATCCTAACAAGGTATCTACTACTTTTAAAACTTTTGAAAACAACAGAGCTATACTTTCAAAAAGATTGGGAGCAAACAACCCTTACAGCCAATTAGCTGGAGGCCTACAAAATGATGGATATTATTATGGATATGGTAAATACTCTGTAGATGTATTGATACCTTCATTTATAGCAGCTTATACTGGCACAAGTGCAGAAACTGTTTCGCTTATAAAACAATCTGATGGACGTACAAGATCAAATCCATTTAGAAGTATTTTACCAAAACCAAATTGGAACTTAAATTATACAGGTTTATCAAGGGTAAAAGGATTAGATAAAATCTTTAGTAGTTTTAATGTAAGCCACGGTTATAACGGCAACTTAAGTATGAATGGTTTTACTTCTGCATTGCAATACCAGGATGTATCAAGATTTGGATATCCATCTTTTTATGATGTAGAATCAAATTCATTTGTACCTTTCTTTTTGGTTCCAAATATTACCATACAAGAGCAGTTTTCTCCATTAGTTGGTTTTGATATGCAGTTTACAAATAAGCTAGATGCTAAATTTGAATATGCTAAAAGTCGTAACCTTAGTTTAAGCTTATATGATTATCAAATAAGTGAACAGCGTAGTACAGAATTTACGTTGGGTGCTGGTTATCGTAAAAAAGGAATTCCGTTTTTACGAAATGTGAAATTACCAAAATGGCTTGGAGGCGATAAATTGGATAATGAAATTGCATTTAGATTGGATTATAGAATACGAGATAATGTGACTGCAAATAGTAAAATTGGGCAAGAACTTAATTTTGCAACAGGCGGTAGCAAAGAAATTTCACTGAGACCAACTATTGATTATATCTTAAACAATAGAATAGGCCTAAAGTTTTATTATGAGCAAACTAAAATAAAGCCATATATTTCTTCAAGTGCACCTACTACAAATACAAGAGCAGGTTTGCAAATACATATTTCTTTATCACAATAAATTTAATAATACAAAGTAAAAGGGCATTCAATTTTTTGAGTGCCCTTTTACTTTAAATACCTTTTTACTTTTCTATCTACTCTGGGATTTTCGCACACATAAACTATAAACTTTAATGACAATTTACTGCTAAACCCCGACGCATAAAACTCCTCGAAAACATTTAATTTTTTGAGTGCCCTTTTATTTTCTTTACCTTTTTACTTTGTTTACCTTTTCTACTTTCTACCCCATCACCTTCTTCACTAACCTTTCCTTCACCCCTTCATTCCACTCATTTTTTAAAATACTCAACACAATACTGCTCCTTCGTGTGCCTGTATATGTAGCTGCATGACTTCGCAATACTCCTTCTTCCACACAACCAATGCTTCGCATAGCAGCCTTGCTTCTATCGTTTTCGTTGGATGCTCTAAATTCTATTCTTTCCATACCCAATGTATCAAAAGCAAATTGCAGTAATAATAATTTGCAATTTTTGTTTAACCCCGTACCTTGAAACTTAGTACCATACCAAGTATAACCAAGTTGCATCATTTGGTTTTGCAATTGTATATCGTAAAATCTTGTACTACCAGCATATTGGTTTGTACGTTTATCAAAAACAATAAATGCATATTCCAAACCTTTTGCTCTTTGCTCAAGTGCTGTATCAATATATTTTCTCATACCATCTGCCCCGCTTGCAGATACAAGCGAGTATTTCCAGGTATCAGGTTCATTTATTGCAAAAGCTAATAAATTTTCATAATCGCTTTCTACCAATGGGCGAAGCAATACAATATCGTTTTCTAAAATATAATCTTTTGCGGTATTAAAAGCTTGCATCATTTTTTAATTGTATTTACTGGCAAATTAAAGCACATTTTGTAATTTACCATTATTATAAATTCTTGTGTTTATTAATGCAAATCATTTTACATTTGCATTGGTTTTTGATGCTCATTGTAAGGTTCATTTTGCTGCAAAAATCATCATTTTTTAATTTTTCTTCCGTGTCTAAACATGTAAACAAAGTAACTGCTGCAGGTATAATAATTGCCATGGGCATCATTTATGGTGATATTGGTACATCCCCACTCTATGTATTTAGTGAGATTATTAATGGCAAAATGATAGACGAGCTCCTAATCTTAGGTGGTTTATCTTGTATTATATGGACACTTACTTTACAAACTACCCTAAAATATGTGTTGCTTACTTTAAAAGCAGACAATAAAGGGGAAGGAGGAATATTTGCATTGTACACACTTGTGAGGCGTCAAAAAAAATGGCTTGTTATTCCAGCAATGATAGGTGGAGCAGCACTTTTAGCCGATGGTATGATAACACCACCAATCTCTGTTACTTCTGCCATAGAAGGTTTAGAAAACATAAATTATTTTAAAGGAATTACAACACAAACAATTGTAATTATTGTTTTGGCTATTTTAGCATTGTTGTTTTTTATGCAACAGTTTGGTACCAATTCTATTGGTAAAATGTTTGGTCCCATTATGATTGTATGGTTTGGTATGTTGGCTGTGTTGGGTTTTGCTCATATTGGAGATTGGGCAAATTTTTCAATTCTTAAAGCTTTTAACCCTTACTATGGAATAAAATTATTAATGATTTATCCAAAAGGTTTTTGGATATTAGGAGCTGTATTTTTATGTACTACTGGTGCGGAGGCACTGTACAGTGACCTAGGGCACTGTGGCAGAGCAAATATTCGTTACAGTTGGATAGCAGTAAAAGCATGTTTGATTATTAATTACCTTGGTCAAGGAGCATATTTATTAAGTCATAACAAAGGAACCATTTTTGCAACCGCAGCCCATTTAAAAGAGCATGGAAAAGCACTTGCATCAGAATTTCCCAATACGTTAATAGAGACAATGGTTAACCCTTTTTATAGGCTTATGCCACCATGGTTTTTAATTACAGGTGTAGTTATTGCTACGCTTGCAGCCATCATTGCAAGTCAAGCTTTAATAAGCGGTTCGTTCACTTTAATTTCTGAAGCTATTCGCCTAAACCTTTGGCCAAAAATGAAAATAAATTTCCCTACCGAAGCAAAAGGACAATTGTATATACCAGGTATTAATACATTATTATTTATTGGTTGTTGTAGTATTGTTTTATACTTCAAAACATCGAGTGCTATGGGTGCTGCGTATGGTTTAGCCATTACG
Source organism: Ferruginibacter sp. (assembly GCA_043770525.1). Taxonomy (GTDB): domain Bacteria; phylum Bacteroidota; class Bacteroidia; order Chitinophagales; family Chitinophagaceae; genus Ferruginibacter. The sequence continues at coordinate 1,151 of JAYVID010000241.1, read as the reverse complement.
CTTTGTATGTTATCTACTACTATTTTGTTTGCAAATTATTTAATAAGTAAGCGAGTAAATTCAACGTTAATATATATATTCTTAGCCGTTTTTTTAACCATAGAAATAGCTTTTCTTATAGCAAACTTAGAGAAATTCCCTCACGGAGGTTATGTTGCATTGGTTGTAGGAGGGTTGCTTTTTGCGGTGATGTATATTTGGTTTAGAGCAAGAAAAATTAAAAACAGATACGTAGAATTTGTAAGGGTAGAAGATTATATACCAAAACTTGAAGAGCTTAGCAATGACTCATCAATACCAAAATATGCAACACATTTGGTATACCTTACGAGTGCAGATAACCCTAAAGAAATAGAGCATAAAATAATGTACAGTATATTAAGTGGCAAGCCAAAGCGTGCAGATATTTATTGGTTTGTACATGTAGATACTATGGACGAGCCTTACACAAGCGAATACTCTGTTACACATATTATTCCAAACGATATTATTCGTGTAGAGTTTAGGTTGGGTTTCCGCATTGCGCCAAAAATCAACTTGATGTTTAAAAAAGTGGTAGAAGATTTAGTAGCAAACAGAGAAGTAAACATTACTAGCCGTTATGAAAGTCAGCAGAAAAATAATGTGGTAGGCGATTTTCAATTTATTGTTTTGGAAAAATTTCTTAGTCAAGATAATGAATTACCATTCTTTGAGCAGTTGATTATGAAAGGATATTTTTGGGTAAAAGAATTATCGTTGAGTGAAGAAAGAGGTTTTGGATTAGAGCAAAGCAATGTATTGGTAGAAAAGTTTCCATTAGTAGTAGCACCAGTAAGTAGCCTAAAAATAAAGCGTGTATTTCACAATGAGGAAGAAGGATACTAGAGAAGCTAAAAATTGTTGAAAGGTTTAAATATATAAAACACACTTTTGCCATACGGCAAAGTGTGTTTTGTTTATGAGCTAATTGCCTTGATTGAGCTTTATAGGCGACGCTCCATTCAACAATAAATCTTTTGGCATCTTTCATCGATGCGAAGACCTTAGCGGTAATATTGGATTTGATAGAAAGAATTTAAAAAAATATTCCTCGCTTCCATCTTCGAGTACTCCCTCTACACGAAGTGGAGAGGGTAAGGGTGAGGAAATCTTCGAGTACTCCCTCTACA
>JAYVID010000240.1:0-7600 GCA_043770525.1 Ferruginibacter sp. | reverse complement strand
ACTGTAATACTCTTCACCATAGCCATTTTCATGCGTTATAGCTACTTCTATATCTTCCCCTTTTAAATGTATAATTGGATACCGAATTTCATCTGCATTTGTTTTACGTTGTAGCAAATCCAACAAACCATTTTTACTCACATAGCGTTTGCCATTAAGGTTCATTACCAAGCCAGCATTCAAAAAACAATAGTTCCAAAATTGATTGTCCAAATACTCTTGAACAAAATGAAAATTCTTAAAAATACTATCATCCGGCGTAAATTCCACAAACGTTCCATTCTCTTCTTTGCTCGCCGTTTCTTTACTATCTTTTACCAGCACACCTCTTTCAAACTCTGCCGTTTTCTCTCTCCCCTCTCTGTATGCCGTTACTTTAAAATGATTACTCAGCGCATTCACCGCCTTTGTACCCACGCCATTTAAGCCCACACTTTTTTGAAAAGCCTTGCTATCGTACTTTGCACCAGTGTTCATTTTGCTCACCACATCCACCACTTTCCCCAGCGGAATCCCACGCCCATAATCCCTCACAGTAAGGGTTTTATCCGCAATCGTTACATCCACATGCTTGCCATAACCCATCGCATGTTCATCAATGCAGTTATCAATCACTTCTTTCAGCAACACATACACGCCATCATCCGGACTACTACCGTCGCCCAATTTCCCAATATACATCCCAGGCCGTAAGCGAATATGCTCCTTCCAATCGAGGCTTCGTATATTATCCTCGTCGTATTTTACATCTATTTTTTCGTTCATAGTATTGAGTACTTAGTATTGAGTATTGAGACTAGACTCCAATATTCATACCTTTTTAAATTTTTTGTTTTGTCTAATATCTAATGTCTAAAAATCTAATTTCTTTTTTTTGTTTACCAGCTAATATCCTTGATTGAGCTTCATTGGCGACGCTCCATTCATCGGTATATCTTTTGGCATCTTTTATTATGCAATAGATTATGCAACTTAAAAACCCTTAGCGAACTTTGCTCCTTTGCATGTTTGCGTGAAACCTGCTAACTGCGAATATATCACACCCCACAATCTTTCCCTCAATACATTTTCCACAATTATCCTAAAGATGTTAGCAAATAATTTTTAATTTCTCAATTGTATAAGTTTTTAGCTTTACAAATAAACCTATAAGGACTTATTAGAAACTTTATAGGTACAGAAAGTCTGAAAAAGACCTTATAGGTTTTCGCAGGCTAACTTTCTTTAAAACTGTAAAGAACTACCACTCAACCAATTTTCCTCCAATTATTTCTTCACCCAAAAAAGTACACTTATTTTTACCCTTTAAATATCATTAACAACAAGTTTATTGGCAGCAATATAGTTTTACATTTATAAAAAATATTTTAAGCATGAGAGTTTTATTTATTGCCATAGCATTTTCGCTATGCATTTCTTCGTTTGCACAAAAAGGAAGCTACGATTTAGTTATAAATAATGTAACATTTATAGACGTAAACACAGGCAAACTTACCGAAGCTACCAATGTGTATGTAAAAAATGGCATAGCAGAAATAACCAGTAAAATGATGAAAATACCTGCGCCAAAACAACAATTAGATGGCACAGGTAAATTTTTTATGCCAGCATTGTACGATATGCACGTTCATTTCCCTGAGCAAAATGCAGAACGATTTTTTCAATTACAAACCGCAGCAGGTATTACAAATTGCCGTATTATGAAAAGCACAAAGGAAACGGTGGCTTTTTCTAAAAAAGCAAAAAATATTCCTGCTATGAAAATATCATACAATTTTTTTGGCAACGAAACCTACAAAACGGATAGCATTGCAACAATTGTAAATTCATTAAAAGCAAAAGGATACGATTTTATAAAAGTATTTGGCGTAAAAGATGAAGCACAGTTTGATGCAATAATGGCGGCTGCTAAAACAAACAATATAATGGTGTGTGGGCATGCGTTAGGAAAAGTACCTGCAAAAAAATTATTGGGAAGTGGCTACAAATCAATAGAACATGTAGGCTATTTTGATAAAGCAAAAACAACCGAAGCATTGGATTCACTCATTGATTTAGCCATAAAAAACAATGTGTTTGTTTGCCCAACATTAGATTGGGTTACGATGGGCTACCAAGCTGCTAATAAAGATTCTTTTCAATATCGTGCAGGGTATGCAATTGGTACAAAACTATATGGCAAAGAATGGGATACTACCTACACAAACAATACCAAACAATTTGGTGGACAAGAAAAACAATACAAAGATTTTGCCAATAAAGACATAGAAAAGAAAATAGCCATACTTGCAAAAATGCGTGCCAAAGGCGTAAAAATAATTGCAGGCTCCGATGCAGAAGAGCCATATCAAACACCAGGTTTTAGTTTATTAGACGAATTAAAGTTAATACAAAAAGCGGGGTTTACAAATGCTGAGTTGCTGCAAATGGTTACAACAAATGCTAGAGAATATTTTTCTGTGAACATAAAAAACTCAAAGACTTCCATACAAACAAGACAGAATTATATTTTACTTTCGAAAAATCCATTAGAGGATATCAATAATCTTTTAACTTTAGAATATGTAATAAAAGGTAGTGAAGTAATTGATACTAAGAAATTTTTGGAGAGTATAAAATAGTGATTGGTTGATTAGTTGATTTTGACTTTTACAAACCAAACTGTGCATCTGTGGCAATATTTTTTGCCAAGCAAAACCAAAAACGAAGTTTTATATTTGTATTCTAGAGCCATTGAGGCTATAATTTTTTATATCTAAGTTGTAAAAATTAAAAGACTAAAATGAACCCCATCATAACAGATAGAACCTTCATCCAAACCCAAGCCGAGCAAAAGCTAGATGAAAACGATGCCTTCCGCTCCTACCTACAAAAAATAAATGGCGAAGAACTAGATGCAACCGTGCATGCCATAAACAAAAAAATAGAACCCCAAATAGATTGTACAACCTGTGGTGGATGTTGCCGACAATTAATGATAAACGTAACCTCCGAAGAAAATATAATAGTTGACACACATTTAAACATAACTCCAGAAGCATTTAAAGAAAAATATTTAGAAGAAAGTATGCAAGGTAAATTGATTATAAATACTATTCCTTGCCATTTTTTATCAGATAACAAATGCACCGTTTACGAAAATCGATTTACAGAATGCAGGGCTTTCCCACACTTACACGAAAGTAATTTTAAAGGTAGATTATTTGGTACGCTTGTACATTATGCCATGTGTCCCATTATTTACAATGTGGTAGAGGAGTTGAAAGTAGAAGTTGGGTTTAAATAATCACTTTATTTTTTACCCAGCAAGCTTTGCCTTACCTTGCAATATAATTATGCATGTAACCCTCACTATTATAAAATATCCCAACAAATTTGTTCCATTTGCATTTTTTGCAATGGCAATACACAGATTACCCTTGTGGTTAAACAAAAATATTTCCTTTTATAAACTAATGGGTACAGGCAAAAATGGCACATTTGATAAAAAACCCGACTTTAATCAATGGGCAATAATGGCTGCACATAAAACTGAAATTGTGGATTCAACGGTTGAACATCTCTACGGAAAATTTATTGCTAAATGGTTAAATATTTTTCAGTGTAAGGTACACACACATATACTAGAGCCAATAGAAGGACATGGTACTTGGGATAATAAAAAGCCTTTTGGCGATTTGTCGCCCAAATCTGATTATGAAGGAAAAATTGCAGTAATTACAAGAGCAACAATAAGGCTGAGTAAATTAAAATTCTTTTGGCAAAACGTAGCACCTATAGCAGCAAAAATGAGTACTGCTAAGGGTTTTATAACTTCGTATGGTGTGGGCGAAATACCTTGGATAAAGCAGGCTACCTTTAGTATTTGGGAAAGCAAAGAAGACATGAAAAACTTTGCTTATGGTATGAAAGAACATGCAGAAGTAATAAAAAAAACAAGGCAACAAAAATGGTATAGTGAAGATATGTTTACAAGATTTAAGGTTATAGAAAGTTGAACATTGTTGAAAATAGTTTAAGTGTTGAAATCTAATCAGCAGCTTTTATCTACTATTTTTAAAATGAATTTGAATAATAAAAATTATTAAGTAAATTGGATTTATGAAAAATATTAAGCTAATAGAAGTTCCCTCGGAGATAGGTGCAGGTACACGTGGAGCAAGCTTGGGTGTAGATGCTATAAAAATTGCAGCCTTGGATTTTATGAGCAATTTCTTTGTGCATTTTCCATCGGAGAAAGTAGAAACAGAAAATAATTTATTGTTTGAACCTATAAAATCTCCTTATGCAAAGCGAATAAATGGTGTGTTTAATATGTATGAGCGCATTAGTAAAACGGTATGCGAAAGTATAAAAGGAAATTTCTTTCCTGTAGTACTAAGTGGAGACCATAGCAATGCTGGAGGTACAATTGCAGGCATAAAAATGGCAAAGCCTAAAAGTAAGCTTGGAGTAATTTGGATAGATGCCCATGCAGATCTACATACGCCCTATACTACCCCATCGGGCAATATGCATGGTATGCCGCTAAGCACCGCCATTGCAGAAGATAACAAAGAAAGCAGTGCACATGAGGTAGATGAAAAAACTGCTGGCTTGTGGGATCAATTAAAAACAATTGGTAAAATACCACAAAAAGTATTGCCTGAGGATATCGTTTTCATAGCATTAAGAGATTATGAAAAAGAAGAAAAGCATTTGATAGAAAAGCATGGCATGAAGGTAATTACTACTGCAGAAGTAAGAAGAACGGGTGCAGAAAATGTAAGCAGAAAAGCATTGCGTCATTTGAGTGATTGTACTGATATTTATGTAAGTTTTGATGTAGATAGCCTTGACTCTGTAATAAGCCGAGGTACTGGAACACCAGTAAGCAATGGGCTTAAGGAAAGAGAAGCAGAAGATTTAATAAGCAAGTTTATGCAAAATAGAAAAATTTGCTGCTTTGAAATAACCGAAGTAAACCCAACTTTGGATAAAGAAAATTTAATGGCAGAGATAGCATTTAATATTTTACAAAGGAGTGTAAATGTTTTGATGATGAATTAATAAAGACAAACTTATTGAAAGCCCATTTACTTTATTGTGAATGGGCTTTTTAAATTGTATTAATATTTTAACAATTCATTTGATGTATAGTTACCCTCATTTTAGCTGATTGGAATGGTTTTTGAAAAGTTATATGCAATGGCAAACTTCTACTTAAATTTTTTAATGTATGAAAGGTATAACACTACTTCTACTGTTGGTATTGCCATTTTTTTGCCAATCACAAAAATTACAAATTGATTTATTTGGAGGCATAGCTACCTACCAAGGAGATTTACAAGGCAAAAGATACACTCTAAATCAGTCTAGGGCTGCTATAGGTGTAGGTGCAACGTATGCTATGAGCGAAAAGTTTTTTGTTAGAGCCGGCTTTACCTATGGCGGACTTGCAGGAGATGACAAACTTAATACCACTGCAAAAGGAATTGAATTTAGAAACCTTCGTTTTAAATCTGCTGTAAGTGAAATGCACTTCGGAGTAGAGTATAATTTATTTAAACTAGAAGGTAAAAGCCTTACCCCCTATGTATTCGGAGGTATTGCACTTTTTCATTTTAATCCTTATACAAATGATAGCATTGGCAATAAATATTTTTTAAAACCATTGAGTACAGAAGGGCAAGGCCTTGCAGCTTATCCTAATAAGAAAAATTATAGTTTGACACAATTTGCCATACCTTTTGGTGGAGGCATAAAAATTAGATTATCAGATGAAATACAAGTAGCAGTAGAACTAGGTTTACGAAAAACTTTTACTGATTATATAGATGATGTAAGTGGATTTTATGTAGATGGAACTAAACTATTAAATGAAAGAGGCGCAAAAGCTATAGAGCTTTCTTATAGAGGCAATGAAGTTTCCAGCGCTGCTACATACCCAGCTGAAGGGGCTCAAAGAGGAAACGAAAAATCTAAAGATTGGTATTATTTTAGTGGAATAAGATTGAGTAAAACAATAAATAATAAAGCAGGTAGAATTGCAAAAGGCAGAGATAAACTGGGATGCCCTGGTAAAGTGCTTTAGTTATTTCACCAACTTTTTCAATTGATTAAAACTTAAATCCATTACATCGTAATTAAATGTTGTAATCCAACCATAGTGCCACCATTCCGATGCTAAAATTTTAAAACCATATTTTTCCATGCTCGTTCTTAATATATTTCTATTGGCAATAATAGTAGCATTAAATTTTATTGTAAATGCATGACTAGCAGAATCTGTAAAATTATCAAAAGGAGTACCCATATCCAGCTCCATCCCGCTTTTTATATCCACTAATGTTAAATCTATGGTAGTGCCACGGTTGTGGCCACTACCATTTTTTGGATTAGCCACATAAGCTTCATCATGTATTAAATCCCACATTAATTTTGTTGCCGAATAAGGCCTGTATGCATCGAAAACTTTTATGCCATACCCCATTTTATTTAGCTCCATTTGCAATTCAAATAGTGCATAAGCAGGTTCCAAGCGCAAATACGTAGTGTTTGCATTAATGTATAATTTTTTATTAGTAAAGTTATTTTTGGTAGCATACTTTAAATCTAAAACAATGTTTGGAATTTTGTTTTTTAAATTAACCATTTCATTTTGCTTAAATGCCTTCACACTTTTTGTATAATCTTTTTTTGAAGATATAATTACTGATGGTTGTGCAAATAAAACACTATAAGAAAAGCAAAAGGATAAAAACTGAAATATTTTAACCATGTTTATTTAATAAAAAGGTAATAACAAAATTACATTTAATGAAAAATAAATTACTCATCTTCCAATTTATCGTACCAATTAAATTTTAAAAACAATGTTTTTGACAACAAAACTGCAACACCAATTAATACAAACTGCCATTGCCTAAATGCAACATACAAAGGCATTAGCACCATACTCATTTGCCATACAATACCTACTAATACATTTGTTGCATCTCTATTAAAGTTTTTATTTTCTTTAAAACATTATTTCACTTTTTACATTGGGTATTAAGCGAAAAATTGAATTTTTTGCTCTATTAAGTGGTTTTATAAGTAGTAACTATGCCAGTTCTAGCGCTTGCATATTCAAAAGAAAATATCAATAATATGAATGCAAGATAGTTTTTTCATGAGTAATTATTTTAAGTTATTACTGTATCTATTTCTTCAATTTGTTCATTTTGTTTTACAAGTGGTACAAACCAAGTGATTAAAAATGCAGGTATAGTAGCTATCATTACCCAAATAAAGAAATCTCTGTAACCTAAGAAATCACTCACAAAGCCACTAACCATTGAAGGAAACATAAATCCAAGATTCATAAGCCCTCCAGCTATTGCATAATGTGCCATTTTGTATTTACCAGATGCCATTTGTTGCATGATAAATAGTATAAGCCCCACAAACCCAAATCCATAACCAAAATATTCTATTGCAATAGCTGCACCAATTGTAAATAAATTTGTAGGCAATGTAACCGCTAAAAAAGCATATACAACAAAAGGTATATTAAAAAAAGCGCAAAGAATTAACAATGTCTTTCTATTCAATCCTTTTTTTGCAGTAAAATAACCAG
>JAYVID010000239.1:0-3301 GCA_043770525.1 Ferruginibacter sp. | reverse complement strand
ATAGCGACGTAATATTTTTCCATCCTTTTCTAAACGTCGTAATCTCTTTAATTCAACAATTTCATTTGAAGTCAAATCTATTGAGTAAGCCATAAAAGTGTTTTTTGGTTACTCAAAGATAGTAAATCGGAATTATTTAAGCAAATTAGTATAAATTAAGATTGGCATTGTGCGTTTGTGATATGAACGCAGGAGTAGATTTAAAATAAAAAGTATTCATGCGTCGGGGTTTCGCAACAAAGTTTTTTAATAATTTTTAGTTACAGCTTGCGAAAACCCCGCCGTGACAAAAACTGAGGCAGACACAGGTTTGAATAATAATATTAAATAAATTTTTATTAATATCTGGTAACTTATTTTAGCAAAAAAGTTTCGGTTGGTGCGGACACCAACCAATAAGAAATCTTTTTCAATTCTTCAATTTGCTTTTGCAAATCAATCATTTTTTGCGCTTGATTTTCTACTTTTTTATTTTGTTCTTTGATCGCTTCAATCAACAAAGGCACCAGTTTTGCATAATCCACCCCTTTGTAACCATCATTTTCCCTAGCAAATTTTCGCAGGCAGAAAAAAGTTTTTATTAGGCTCTATTACAATTGTTGGCACGCTGGGCTACTTTACCTGCGCTGCAAGCCAACAATGGCGACCCTTCAATTATGCAACGATAAAAATGCAAGGAGATTATTTGTGCCAACAAGGGCACAAATAATTGCTTCTACTTTCTATACGTACTATATTTTCAAACGACAACTGTTGTGTGCCTTTGCAGGTGTGTATGTTTAAGTTGGTCATGGTTTTTTTTTATATTTTTTACATTTTAAAAATAGTAAAGTTTAGTTTTTTCAAAATTTAAACAGTATTCATGTGTTAGGGATTCGCAGCAAAGTTTTTTTATAATTTTTAGTTACAGCTTACACCAATGACAAAAACGAATAACTTTTGAAAGAAGAAATAATCCACAAACAAAAAAAACTACAAAATCTACTCCTACTTTAAGCCTGCCTATTAATTCCATACCTTATTTACATTGCAGGTAATGACAAAAACTTGGCTACTTTACTAAGCCGTGTATCTGTGACATTGAAAGTGCTTTTACTTTTTATTAAACAAAAATTTATTCTTTAATTGGGCAAGGCCATTAAGGTAGAATTTTGAATATAAACAGTAAAATCATTAGTATTACTACTAGTTTTTGCTATTCTTAAATCTACAGTATGTGTACCTGGCCCTACTGAAATTGCAATATTACTAATGCTAATATTGAAACTTTTTAAATTATCTAATTCTAAGCTGTACGAACTAGTTCCCATAACATTGTTTCCGTCTAAATAAACTTTTGCATTTCCCACAGCCGAACAACCAAGGCCAGAACAGCCATATCCTTGGGTTTGTGCAGTGACACTAAAAAGCAACATTGCATTTTGACCAGAGGGAATGGTGATGGTTCTTGCTGTAGCAGGTATTGATACATATGAATATGTAACAGAGCCAGTTATAGAAAAAGCAGTAAATGATGTAGGAGTATTAACATCAAACTGTACTGGCTTTTGCCAACTTGCCCCACTACCACTACCATTACTAGTAAGCACTTGCCCTGCTGCACCTAAACTACCCCCAACACCGATTGCACCATTTTCTTTAATAGTTAATCTACCACCAACTTGGCCAGGTTTATCAATTACTACATCACCAGTTCCTCCAATAGATAATGCCACACCTCCAGACGATGCAGCTGCAGGGCCTTCAATTCTTAAACCTGAATTATTAGTCCCAAGATGTAATTTGTACAATGGATTACTAACTCCAATACCAATATTTCCATTATTTTTTATACGCATCTTTTCTGTAAGCCCACCTAAACCAGCTGATGAGTTTAAAAAAGTTAAATCTATAGCCTCTGTGCCTGCTCCATTATTTTGCAAATCGCCTTGTATCATAGCTGCCACTTCATCTACAGGCGAAGCAGCATTATTTTTTATTGTAAAAGCGATGTTTGGATAATTTGATCCTGGTACATTTCCTTTTATTAATAAGCCACCATAGCCACCAAGGTTTTTTTGGTCTATAGTAACCTGCCCATTTACATTTAAGGAGGAAGTTGGGTTATTAGTACCAATACCCACCCTGCTGTTTATGGCATCATACACAAAGCCCCAGCCATTATTTACAGGGCCGCCATAAAAACCTACATTGTTATTATTTTGTGTACCCATAAAGCTTAATATATTACTGTTATCAGCTTTGTATAACCATACACCACCTGTTTGTGCTACATCTAAAGGCGATGAACCATTCAGCAAATGTAGCCGCCCTTTTAAACTCATGCCATCTGTACCATTATTAATTATTCTTGCACGCTCTGTAAAGGCAGTGCTGCTGCCATGGCCAAAGGCAATACTACCTGCCGAATTATCAGTATGAATTTGTAAGGAATTTAGTTGTACTCCTAATCCATAGTGGTTGATAGAATTTCCATATAAAGAAATTTTATCACCAAAATTGACACCCATTGATAAAGGAAAAGCAGGGTTGGCAACCCCTCCTATGCCTATATTGCCTCCAGTGTTGTTATAAATATCATTACCATTTAAACTCCAGTAATTAGCTTGCAAAGCTGGTGGTAACCAACTAGCATTACCATTAGCATCGCTGGTAAGTACTTTACCATTTCCAGCTCCACTTCTTATTTTAATACCACTTCTTAGGTCTATTGTTTTTGCAAATATTACTGTATCTCTAAAAATACCAGAGCCCGCTACATCCAATTTGGCAAAAGGCGTGTTTATACCTATACCTACTTTAGTGCTATTATCTATTACAGGGTTATTGTTTGCAAGATTTTCAATGATGCACATTTTAAAATCTCCTAAAGGATACACTGGTGTACTGGGGAATCTGAACATTCGTATGTACACAATTTGACCTGCAATTGCATTTGCCAAAATTCGGGGATATAAAGTGCTATTATAATCATCATTACATCCAATTTCTGTGAACGTACCAGCACATGAAGTGGCAGTATAAATAGTCATTACCATATCCCCCCCACTCAAGCCTGCATCGGCTGTACTAATAATAAAACTACCACTTGCAGGTGCTGTAAATTTGTACCAAACATCTCTTATGCTTGAAGGTGTACTAACACCACAAGTAGGGTTTGGTATAGCTGGCGTTAGGGTGGCATTTGAGTAACTATAAATTATTGTAGGCATACAATCTCCAGGTATGGGGTCTCCCTGCATTACAGGCACATCAATAGCGTTACATGGCTCATCATTTACGGGTGCCTGTGCATGCACAC
>JAYVID010000238.1:0-5016 GCA_043770525.1 Ferruginibacter sp. | reverse complement strand
AGCAGACTTGAACTGCCGACCTTCGGGTTATGAATCCGATGCTCTAACCAGCTGAGCTACCCCGACATCCATAATTGGGCGGCAAAAGTAAAGATATTTAACCAAATGCTCAAATTATTGTGTTAATATTTTAAACTAAAACTAAAAAAAAGGCTACCCTTTTTAAGATAGCCTTTTTTTATTTTCTTTCTCTCCTTTACCTAGCTATATTCACCGCTCTCTTCTCTCTTATTACCGTTACTTTTATTTGACCAGGGAAAGTCATTTCTGTTTGAATTTTTTGTGCAATATCAAAACTCAATGTATCACTTTGTGCATCTGTTACTTTATCTGCTTCTACAATTACACGAAGCTCTCTACCTGCTTGTATTGCGTACGCTTTTTCTACACCATTATACGATGCAGCAAGTGTTTCAAGGTCTTTAATACGTTGTATATATTGCTGCATTATTTCTCTTCTTGCACCAGGGCGAGCACCACTTATTGCATCACAAGCTTGTATTATTGGAGATATTACAAAAAGCATTTCCATTTCATCGTGGTGAGCCCCTATAGCATTTACTACCGCAGGGTTTTCACCATACTTTTCAGCCAATTTTGCACCTAGTAATGCATGGCTCAATTCTGTTTCTTCATCAGGTACTTTTCCAATATCATGCAATAAACCAGCACGTTTAGCTAGTTTAGGGTTCATACCAAGCTCTGCAGCCATTATACCACAAAGGTTAGCTGTTTCTCTACTGTGCATCAATAAATTTTGCCCGTAAGATGAACGGAAACGCATACGACCAACCATGCGAATTAATTCTTTATGAAGACCATGTACACCTAATTCTATTGCTGTACGTTCTCCTATTTCCATTACTTGATCATCTAACTGGCGTTTTGTTTTTTCTACTACTTCTTCAATACGAGCAGGGTGTATACGACCATCGGCTACTAAGCGTTGTAGCGATAAACGAGCTATCTCTCTACGCAATGGGTCAAATGAAGAAAGTACTATTGCCTCTGGTGTATCATCTACAATCAAATCTACACCAGTAGCAGCTTCTATAGCACGTATGTTTCTACCTTCACGACCAATAATAGAACCCTTTATTTCATCACTCTCCAAATTGAAAACAGTAATTGAGTTTTCAATGGCTTGTTCTGCTGCAGTTCTTTGAATGGTTTGTATTACAATTTTTCTAGCCTCTTTATTTGCATTTGTTTTTGCATTTTCAATTATTTCTTGTTGTAATACTACAGCTTGTGCATGAGCAGCTTCTTTCAATCCTTCTATTAATTGTGCTTTTGCTTCTTCTGCACTCAGTCCAGCTACTTTTTCTAGTTTACGAATATGTTCCTCTTGGTGTTTTTCTAGCTCTGTTCTTTTTTGATTTACAATCTCAGTCTGCTTATTCAAATTTTCTTTAATCGTTTCATTTTCTTTAGCCAATTTATCTGCATTTGCTTCCTTTTGGCTTAAGCTTTGTTCCTTTTGCTTTATTTTATTTTCGTTTTCTGCTATTTTTTGAGTACGCAGTAGTACGTCTTTTTCACTGTCATTTTTTAATTGAGCAAATTTTTCTTTTGCTTCAAATTCTCTATCTTTTTTATAAGTATCTGCTTTTAATTGAGCATCCGCAATCATTTTCTTAGATTGTATTTCCGCTTCTTGTAGTTTTTTATCTGCTTCTAAGACTTGTTTATCAGTATTTTTAGAAAAAAACATTTTGCCTCCCAGTATACCGCCTCCCAGTCCTACAGCGGCAATAATGATGTAAATTATAGATGGTTCCATTTAGTTTTTATGTGTTTATATAAGTTCAAAAAAATAATACCCATACATTTATGGTATATCTACGAAGATACGGAAAAAACATTTAGCTTTTTTTTCAAGCCTTTATTGATTTGAAATGACAACATTTATTTTAATGTTTTAAATAAAATAAATTGTGTTCAATGCTTAAATAAACTATTTTCGAAGAAATATATTTTCTATTAAAAGAGCACTCACATACCTACACGATTTATTCCTTGGCGAATCAGTATCACAAGATTTTAAAAATCAATTAAACAATGTTATCGGTTTTAAACCTGGTAATGTATTGTTGTATAAAACCGCACTCAGTCATCGTTCTGTAAGAGAAGGAGCAGATGAAAACAATGAACGTTTAGAGTTTTTAGGGGATGCTGTTTTAAGCTCCATCATTGCACATTATTTGTTTAGAAAATATCCATACAAAGGCGAAGGTTTTTTAACTGAAATGCGCAGTAAAATGGTAAATAGGCAAAAGCTAAATGAAATTGCTATAAAAATGGGTTTGAAGAAAATTACTTTTTATAATAAATTAGACAATGCTTTAAAGAATTCACAAATATTTGGAAATACTTTAGAAGCATTAATAGGAGCTATATTTTTAGACAGGGGATATGATAAAACACAGCGATGGGTGGAAAAATATATAGTGCAAAATCACATGTTTACAGATGACTTGGAGGCAATTGAAATAAACATAAAGAATAAGTTGTATGGATGGGCAAATAAAAATGGAAAGCAACTAGAGTTCACTACGGTAAATGAATCTTTAGAAAGTGGAAGAAGGCTATTTACAATTGGTGCTACAATAGATGGGGAGGTAATTGCAGAAGCAAAAGGATTTAATAAAAAAGATGCAAGCCAGGCAGCTGCATTTAAAGCTGTAGAAACGTTAGGATTATAATATAATGTTTGGTGTTTTTTTAGATCAAACTTTATTATAAAATAGCAATTATCCAAGCGTTCAAAACACCAAACAGAATAACAACAAACATCAAACAGGTTATTATGAAATTTGGAATATTAGGTAGCGGAAGTTGGGGTACAGCCATTGCTAAAATACTTACCGATAATGGCAATATAATAGTATGGTGGAATAGGAGTGATGTAGCTATTGAACAATTTAAAAAGAAATGTCATAATCCGCAATACCTTACTGCTGCTAGGTTTGATATGACTAAGTTACAGCTTACCACAAATGCTGAAACTGTTATACAAAATAGTGATGTTATTATTATAGCAATACCTTCTGCTTATGCCACAGAAACTTTACTGTCTTTACCAAAAAATATTTTTGAAGGCAAGAAAATAGTTTCTGCCATAAAAGGTATTCTGCCTGAAAGTAATCTACTGCTAAATGTTTTTTTAGAAAACAATTTTAATGTATCTATCCAAAATTATTTTGCTTTATTAGGGCCTTGTCACGCAGAAGAAGTAGCAGCAGAAAAATTATCTTATTTAACCTTTACAGGTGTGGATATTGAAGCAGTAAATGAAATAGCCAATTGCTTTAATACAGATTATATAAAAACAGTTACCAATAAAGATATTTATGGAGTTCAATATGCAGCAGTATTAAAAAATATTTATGCTGTAGCTGCAGGTATTGCACATGGGCTCGATTATGGGGATAATTTTCAAAGTGTACTCATAGCAAACAGTGCAGATGAAATGGCAGGTTTTCTTCGCAAAGCAGGTATCATAAATGCCGAAGTTGGTTATATGGAACATGGAAAAGATGTAGCCGAAAGTAAACATGTAAATTATGCAGCTTCTGTTTATTTAGGCGATTTATTGGTTACATGTTACTCTTTGCATAGTCGTAATAGAACCTTTGGCAATATGATAGGCAAAGGCTATTCTGTAAAAAATGCACAGCTAGAAATGAGCATGGTAGCAGAGGGCTACAACGCATCTAAATGTATGTATGTCTTAAACCAAACCATAAAAGCGGAAATGCCTATAGCTCAAATTGTTTATGAAATATTATGGAATGGATTATCTGCCTCAGATGGCTTTGCTAAAATAGAAGAAGGATTGGTGTGATATACGCTCTTTTATTTTTTCAACTTTTTCTCTTACACCCTCTTAGCCCCAAAATCCCTAACAAAACAAATCCCCCGCTATACCATCTGCAAAATACTTACCTTCATTTGTAAGCCTTAAATATGAGTTTGATACCTCAATTTTATTTTGTACAATAAATTTTTCAGCGGTTTTTAAAATTCTTTCAACCTCCTGCAACCCAAATTGTTGTTCAAATGTTTTTAAGTTTATACCCTCCACTGTCCTTAAAGAAATCATAACAAACTCATTAATGCAATCTTTAAGTGTAAGAATTTCTTCTTCATAAGGAACAATGTTTTTATCTAAACTTTGTATGTACAATCCATTGTTTGAAATATTCCATCTACGAGTATCTTTACCATTATACGAATGTGCAGATGGGCCAAAACCATAGTAGGGCTTGCTTTTCCAATAGCTACTGTTATGCTTACTTCTGTAATTTGGTTTGCTAAAATTACTTATTTCGTATTGTTCATAACCAGTATTTTTCATCATTTCTAATAAATAATAAAATTGTTCTGCTTGCCTTTCATTATCTATTACAGGACTTTTGTTTTCTTTTATTAGTTTATTTAGTATGGTGCCATTTTCTACCGTTAATGCATAGCATGAAATATGAGGAATGTTTCTTTCAGCAATCAACTCAAAATTATTTTTTAAGTCTTCATTACTTTGTAAGGGAGATCCATAAATTAAGTCTACTGAATAATTATCAAAACCTGCCTCAGTTATATCATCTAAGCATTGCAAAGATTGTGTAGCATTGTGTGCCCTGTTCATCCATTTTAATTCAGTTTCATTAAAAGATTGTAATCCTACTGAAAGTCTGTTGATGCCAACACCCTTCCAATCCTTTAAGATATTTTTAGTAATATCATCAGGGTTTGCCTCTAGCGTTATTTCTGCATTCTCGTCAATAGAAAAATTTTTTACTAATGCATCAAAAATACTGCTCAACTCCTCTGTAATAAGTATACTGGGTGTACCACCACCAAAGTAAATTGTCTCAATATTTTTGTCACTAATGAAATTCTGTTGTGTATTTATTTCTTTTAGCAATGCATCAATAAATGCAGTTTTGTTTTTTAACGATACAGAAAAATGAAAATTACAATAAGTACATGCTTGCTTGCAAAAAGGAATATGAA
>JAYVID010000237.1:0-16723 GCA_043770525.1 Ferruginibacter sp. | reverse complement strand
TTCATCAAAAATTTGATGCGTTACTTTTAGAAAAATGCATACGGCTTAGTATAAAAGATAAAGCTACACAAGAATCATTAAAATTTAGCAATAGACGATACGAATTGGTGTCTAAAGCTACAAGTGATATGGTATGGGATTGGGATTTGCTCAATAATAAAGTATTTAGAAATAAAGATGGGTGGGAAAAAATATTAGGAAAAAATAGTAATGTTGAGATAGATACAAGTGATCCCGATGGGTGGAGAGATAGAATACATATTGATGATAAGGAAAATTGTGACAATGCGATAGGTAATATTCTTGTTGATAAAAGTATACAATTTTTTCAATTGGAATATCGAATAAAACGAGAAAACAATTCTTATGCTTACATATTTGATAAAGGATATGCAGTAAGAAATAGTAGTGGAGTAGTAACTAGAATTATTGGTGCTGCAAATGATATTACAGAGAAAAAGGCACTAGAAAAAAAACTTGCAAAAGAACGGCTTGATAAACAAAATGATATTACAAATGCAGTAATAACGGCGCAAGAACAAGAAAGAGAAGAAATAGGAAGAGAATTACACGACAATATTAATCAGATTTTAACTGCAAGTAAACTTTATATTGAATATTCATTTACCAATGAGGCAATGCGTGATGAGCTTTTGCATAGTGCAAAAGGATTTGTTGAAACAGCTGTTTCTGAGATCAGGTCTCTTACAAAAAAGTTAATGCCTCCTTCAATTGGCGAAGCTGGGCTATCTATTGCATTAAAAGAGTTATTTGAAAAGTTAAACTTGGTAAACAGTTTTACTATTCACAATGAATTAGAAATTACAAGCGAAGCACTTATTGCAGACGATTTAAAACTTACAATTTTTAGAATAGTGCAGGAGCAACTTAATAATACAATAAAGCATGCAAAAGCTGAAAATGTGTGGGTAACTATTACACAAAAAGTAAACGAAATAATAGTAAAGGTTACAGATGATGGAGTTGGATTTGACACAGCAAAGAAAAGAGATGGAGTTGGACTTAAAAATATTTATAGCCGAGCACAACTACACAGTGGCCAAGTAAATATAGAAGCAAAAATAGGGCAAGGTTGTACATTAAATATTCTTTTTAATTTATGATAGAAATAAAACAAAATTCTTTTCAAAAGAAGTTAAAATACCAATTTATTGCATCGGTTGTATTTGTTTTTATAATGCTTTGCATCATGTATTTTAATATGAGTAGCACTTCAAAAGAATACAAAAAATTTAATACTGCTTTAAATACAATTACGAGTATAGAAAATATAACAGCTTCTGTTAAAAAAATCGATGATAAATTAAATGTGCTATCTCCAATAAACATAGTTTCTTTTAAAAATTTATTTATAGAAGAAATAGATAATATAAACATTGAAAAAGAGACATTAAAAACTAGTTTTACAAACAATGAAAATATACAATCGTTTTTTGAACTTGTTTCAAAAAAAACAAATGCACTAGATAAAATACTTAAGATAAGAGAGAGCATAAAAAAAGATACTATCATCTTCAATACATCGGATGAGAACGAGCAAAAATATTTTCAAAATATTGTAACAAAACAAAACGAAATAACAAAACAACAAAGAGATGTTTTGGTGACAACCAATATTGAAATAAACAAATATGCAAAGCAACTAAATTGGATTTTATTTACCCTTGCCTTATCTTTTTTCTTTTTTGTAATAAATGGATATTTTTTACTTTCAAAAAATTTCAAGAAGTCTGATAGTTTAAACGTAAGTAAAAAGGTAAAGTTAGAAGTAGATTTGATACAACTATCGAAAAAACTACAAAAAGATATAGACATAAAATCGAATGATTTAAATAATTTTTTTGAAAGGATTGCAGATGCATTTTTTATTTTAGACAATAATTGGAACTATGTTTATTTAAACAAAACAGCTTTGTCGTTTCATCAAAAAACAGAAGCAGAGTTGATTGGGAAAAATATTTGGACGCTATATCCCAATATGGTAAATGGAGATTTATATAACTCCTTTCAGCAAGCAAAGAACACCCAAAAACCAATACGCAAACAATTTTATTATCCCGATGAAGATAAATGGTTTGAAGATTTAATTTATCCGGATAAAGACAGTGTTTCAGTTTATTACAATGAAATAACAAATAATAAAAAGGCAGATTTGAGTTTAAAAAAAGCCTTAGATAAGCTAAGTTTTCATATCAGCAATACGCCATTAGCTGTTTTAGAATTTGATAGTAATTTAAATATTTTGCAATGGAGTAAAAAAGCAGAAGATATTTTTGGTTGGTCTGAAAAAGAGGTTGAAGAAGAAAAATTAAGAATGGATAAAATTATAGAGAAGAATGACTTCTCTACATTTTTTGAAAGTTTAAACGAAATTACATCAGGCAAAAAAACTACGGAGACCTTAAACAACAAGTGTGTTACAAAAAAAGGTGAAATTATATATTGTGAATGGTATAACTCTTTTTTAAAAAATGAAAACAATAATGATGGCGTAATGCTTTGTTTGGTAAAAGATGTTACAAAGAATAAAAAAACAGAAGTTGAATTAACCAATACCGAATCTAAATTTAGAAGTTTAGTTGAACAATCACTGGTAGGAGTGTATATAAGGAAAAGAGACAGATTTCTTTATGTAAACCCTCGGCTTGCAGAAATATTTGGTTATAGTACAGATGAGATGTATACCGTAATAACAATAGGAGATTTAATAAAAAAAGAAGAAATTGCAAAAATTGAAAGTGTAAGAACAATTAAAAAAAATAAAGGCATACAGTATGAATTTGAGGGAATAAAGAAAAATAAAGAAACATTCTTTGCTGAACTTTTTGGTAATGTAACGATAATAGATGGTGAAGAAGTTGTAATTGGTACTGTTATAGATATTACCGAAAAGAAGAAAGCTACTGAAAAATTAAGCATTTCAGAAGTTGCACTTAAGGAATCTAACGAAATTTTTGAAATGGTAGCACAAGCTACACAAGATGGGATATGGAATTGGGATATGGAAAGTGATATTTTAACAGGAAATGCAATTTTTCTTAGCAATTTTAATCTGCCGGTAAATAGCAAACTTAAGTTCAACGATTTTGTAAACAAAGTACACGAAAGCGATAGTGCTCGAATGCTTAGTAATTTTAAATTGGCACTAAAGAATAAGGATAATTTACTTACAGAGGAGTTTAAGTTTCATTTAGGTAACAACCAATATAAAAACTTTTTAGATAGGGCTTACCTTTTATACAATGATGAAAAAAGGGCATATAGAATGGTTGGAGCTATGCAAGACATAACAAAATTAAAAGAATCGGAGTTTAAAATTTTAAAAGAGAAAGAACTCTCAGAATCTACTATTAATAGTTTGCCAGGTATATTTTTCATTGCAAACAAGCAAGGTAAAATTCATCTTTGGAATAAAAACTTTGAAACTATAACTGCTTACAGTACTGCAGAATTAAAAAAATTGAAAGTATTGGATTTGATTTCTGAAGCAGATAGAGAAACGGTGATTGAAAAAGTGAAAACGGTATTTAGAAACGGTACGGATGCTGTAGAAGCATACTTTAGAAACAAGAAAGGAGAAAAAACCCCCTATTATTTTACAGGTACATTAATTAGTTATGAAAATGAAAAATGTTTATTGGGTATTGGAATTGATATTTCTGATAGAGTAAAATCGCAACAAGCGCTCATAAATAGTGAAGAAAAATACAGGATACTATTTAATAAAAACCCTTTACCAATGTGGTTGTTGTCTGAAACAGCAGGTAAGTTTTTGGATGCAAATATAGCCGCAATAAAATCTTATGGGTACAGCAAAGAAGAATTTTTAAAATTACCTATCATTAATTTGCACCCAAAAGAAGATAAAGCTTTTGAGAAATGGAAACAAAGAAATGACGACTTAAAATATGATGAAATGTTTTGGGAACATCAAAAGAAAGATGGTACAATTATAAAGGTTCATATAGTGTCTAATAGATTTATGTACAATGGAGAAGAGACAGCACTAGCTTTAGCAAATGATATTACCAACCAAGTTTTAGCAGATGAGAAACTACAAAAATCAAATGAAGCATTTAGAGAATTAGCATCAAAGTTAGAAGAGGTAAGAGAAAGCGAACGTACCCACATGGCAAGGGAAATACACGACGAACTTGGCCAGCAATTAACAGGATTAAAAATGGATATTTCATGGATAAACAAAAAAATACAAACTACAGATGAAACAGTTTTGCAAAAAATGAAAGAAACCATACAATTAATTGATAAAACTGTAATTACAGTAAGACGAATTGCTACAGCACTTCGTCCTAGTATTTTAGATGATTTAGGGTTAATAGCGGCAATGGAATGGCAGTGTGAAGAATTTGAAAAACGACACGAAATAAAATCAACGTTTACAACAAATACACACCATATTTTAGTAAGCCCTGAGGTTGCTACAGGTGTATTTAGGATTTTTCAAGAAAGCTTGACAAATGTGGCCAGACATGCAAATGCAACAAAAGTAAAGAGCACTTTTATTTTTAAAGATAACAATATAAATTTAATAATAGAGGATAACGGAAAGGGTTTTGATGAACTAGAAATAGCGAAAAAGAAAACCCTTGGATTGTTAGGAATGAAGGAGAGGGTTTTACTCATAAATGGTACATACCAAATAAAAGGCAATATTGGAATGGGTGCATCTGTAATAATTAATGTACCTTTAAATTAATTTAATAACCAATAATAAAAATACAGATGAGAATACTTGTAGCAGATGATCACATTGTAGTAAGAAGAGGATTGAGAATGATTTTATTGGAAGGTTTTCCTGGAGCCGAAATAGAAGAAGTAGGCGATGCTGAAGATCTTATCAAACTTGCCTTAAAATTTAAATACGATGTAGTTATAAGTGACTTAAGTATGCCTGGCAGGTCTGGTTTAGATGCATTGGTACAAGTAAAACAAACTAAACCAGACTTACCTTTCTTAATATTAAGCATACACCCCGAAGACCAATACGCTATTCGTGTATTAAAAGCTGGTGCCTCTGGGTATTTGAGTAAAGATATGGCTCCTGATGAATTGGTAAATGCTGTGCAAAAAGTTTTATTAGGAAAAAAATATATAACCGCTTCAATTGCTGAAAAGCTTGCATCAGTATTTGACTCAGATAAAGACAAAGCTCTTCACGAATATTTGTCGGATAGAGAGTTTGGTGTTCTTAAAATGTTAGCCGCTGGTAAATCTGTTTCAGAGATAGCAGAATCACTTTTCTTAAGTGTTACAACTGTAAGCACATACCGTGCACGTATAATTACTAAGATGAATCTTAAAAACAATGCAGAACTTACACTTTACGCAATAGAGAATAAATTAATATAAGTAGTAAAATTACTACTTATATTTACTAACCTCACCTACTTATTTTCGAATATTTTTTATAACTTACACTCAAATAATTAATCCTGAGCGAAGTAAGAAAAATAAAAATATTATTGGTCGATGATGCAGTGCTTGTAACCGAGCGAATTGCGGAGATGTTGAAAGAGCTAATATTTGTGGAATATATATTTGTTGCAAATAGTTTTGAGTCTGGTATAAATGCTACCTCAACTATAAAACCAGATTTTATTTTGTTGGACATTCATTTACCTGATGGAAGTGGCATAGATTTACTTGAAATTGTAAAAAAAGATTTTCCTGCTATAAAGGTGCTAATGGTTACCAATAAAGTATCAGAATACTATAAAGATATGTGCATGCAAAAAGGAGCCGATCATTTTATAGATAAGTCAAAAGAATTTGAAAACATTCCTACAATACTGAATAAGTATTATTCAGCTTAATCATAAATTCTTTCTACAGCAGTTTTATATTTTTCCATTATTACTTTTCGCTTTAATTTTAATGTAGGTGTAAGTTCTCCGCTTTCAATAGTCCACTCATCTGCCAATAGCTCAAATTTTTTCACCTGCTCCACATGGTTAAAGAACTTATTAAACGACTCTATTAATTCTTTATAAAGCCCTCTTACTTTAGGATTGTGTACAGCATCTTCATTGGTTGTAAAAGGTATGCCTTGGCTACGCATCCATTCTTTTACATTTGGCATTGATGGTACAATTAAAGCCCCTACAAATTTTTGCTCTGCACCTATTATCATTAATTGTTCCACAAAAGGAGACTCTTTCATTTTGTTCTCAATAGGTTGTGGTGCAACATATTTTCCTCCACTTGTTTTAAACAATTCTTTTTTTCTATCAGTAATTTTTAAAAATTTATCATCTTCAAAAACACCAATATCACCTGTAAGCAACCAACCATCTACAATGGTTTCTGCTGTTAAATCTGGTCTTTTGTAATAACCCATCATTACACTAGGGCCTTTTACACATATTTCACCATCTTCTGCCAATCTTACTTCTTGCCCTACAATTACTGGGCCTACACTACCAAATTTTAATCCTCCCTTTTCTTTTCTATTTACACTTATTACAGGGCTGTTTTCTGTAGGGCCATACCCTTCGTATATGGGAATTCGAGCTGCCGTAAAAATCCTTATCAACCTTACTTGGCAAGCAGCACCACCTGTTATAATTCCTCTAATGTTTCCTCCAAGTGCTTCTCTCCATTTACTAAAAATAATTTTGTTGGCTAAAGAGAGTTGTAAATTATACCACAAACCCCCGCTTTTTCTATTGTCATATTCATTAGCAAGGTTTACTGCCCAATAGAATAATTTCTTTTTTAAACCAGTAAGCTCAGCTCCTTTTGCCATTATTTTTTCATATACTTTTTCTAAAAGCCTTGGCACAGTACAAAATATTGTAGGTTTGGCTTCTTTCAAATTTTCGCCTATGCTCTCCATGCTTTCTGCAAAATAAATAGAGTGTGCAGTATAAATAAATATGTAGCAAACAATTCTTTCAAAAATATGATTTAGTGGTAAAAAGCTTAAAGAACGGCCATTTATATCATCTTCAAAAGGAAAACTTTTTACACCATTGATAACATTGCTTACAATGTTTTTATGACTGAGCATTACACCTTTTGGAGTACCAGTGGTGCCAGATGTATAAATTATGGTTGCACAATATTCAGGCAATATAGTATCTCTTAGTGCTTTTGCTTTTTCAATATCTGCATCCGTAACATGCTCCATTATTGTTTTCCAATAAGGTTTATCACTTTGTTCATCAAAATCATAAATACCTTTTAATGATGGTACTTTATCTTCAATAGATTTTACTTTTTCTATAATTTCTTCTCCTCCTAAAAAAGCAAGTTTTATTTCTGCATCGTTAAAAATAAAAACCAATTCACTAATATTTGTGGTGGGGTAAATAGGGCAAAGCACAGCCCCTATTTGCTGGCAAGCCATATCCAATATTAACCACTCAGATCTGTTTTTTGAAATCAATGCTATCTTGTCTTGCTTTTCAGTGGTAAAATCATTGCCACCAACGCCCATTTTTAGTAAGCCTGCGCTTAATTTATTTACAGCATCTACAATTTGCTGAGTGCTATTTGGCACCCATGAGTCATTAATTTTATCGGTCAATAAATCAGTTTTTGGAAATTTTTCTAACTGATAATATAAAAAATCGAACAATCTTGTGGGGGTAGTCATGGTTGCAAATTTTGTTTGAAAGCAAATTCTTAAAGCCTAAGATAAATAAAAAAAACCACTCTTTGTTGGAGTAGTTGAATATTTTAATTTAGAAAATATAATTTTAATGATAAAATTGCCCAAAAGGCATTTTAAATATGGTTGTGTTTTGATATTTCATAAAAGCATTGTGCTCAGTTGCGTTTACCTTAATCCAGCTTTGATAGGTTTTAGGATTTTCGATAGAAGCAAACAACCATTGGTTATAAGCTTCAAACAAACCTTCTTTTAACAGTTGCTTTTGAAAATCAAATACCTTAAAACTGGGGTTGCTAGCATCTGCAAACCAATCTATAATAAAACGAACTCTTATCATAGATAAAGACTCTGCATTTATTCCTAAAGTAGATTGCCCTGTTTGTTTACCCATTGTAGCTAAATATTTTTTTGCAAACGAGCTTTTTTCTTTGTTAAACTTATTAAAATCTACCTCTGTAAATAATGCTTTGTAATTATCCAACAAAAGCACTTTTGTATCTGTCGTATTAGGGCTTTTAGGATCCATCAAAATAAATGTTTCTGCATATAATATACTCCATACATAATTTTTTTCGGCAGCATAATAATGTGCAGCACTATAATAATTTTTGCTATAGGCTGGATCTTGCTTTATGCCTTTTTCCCATGTTTTAATTGCATTGCTATTTTTGGTAGCCATTTGTATTTCACCTAAACTGCTATATAGTGGCCCACTCTCTGGGTAAGCTTTTATTCCTTTTTTTAATACTTTTATACAATCTTTAGGCTTTTTTAATTCTCTATAAATATTGGCTGCTATTAAAAAACATTGATCATCTGCATCTTTGCTATCAAGCACTGGTTTTATTGTTTTTAATGCTAAGGCAGTATTTTGAGAGTAAAAATAACTCATTGCCAAATCTTTGCCAAGGCTTGTATTTTCAGGCTCTTGTTGCAAAGCTTTTTTTAATATTAAAATCGCATTGGCATTGTCTCCTTGCCTCATAAAAGATTTAGCAGTTTCCTGTAACTCTTTTACAGTTTGTGCATTGCTAATATTAAATAAGAGTGTAGTTATAAAAACTAAAACAACTTTTTTCATATTATTAAAGATAGGTGTTAATTTAATTTATTAAATGTGTTAATAAACCGTCTCTTAATTTTGGTTCAAACCAAGTGCTTTTTGGTGGCATTACATCTCCACTATCTGCTACTGCAAAAAGCTGCTCTATGCTTACAGGGTAAAGGCTTATAGCCAAAGCCATATCTCCACCATTTACTCTTTTTTCCAATGCTTCAAGCCCACGTATTCCTCCTACAAAATCTATACGTTTATCAGTACGTTGGTCAACAATGTTTAAAATGGGTGTCAAAATATTTTCTTGCATAATGTTTACATCAAGTACTCCCAATACATCGGTTTTTATAATAGTTTTATTGGCTACTAATTTGTACCATTGTTTATTTATGTACAAACCAAACTCATGCATGGTGGCAGGTCTTACCGCTTCAGCAGCTTTTTCTACTAAAAAGTTTTCTGCAATTTTAGCTAAAAAATCTGCTTCAGATATTCCATTTAAATCTTTTACTACACGGTTATAATCCATAATATGTAGCTGGCTAGCAGGAAACAATGTTGTAAGAAAAATATCAGCATTTGCAGAAGCATCTACACCCAATGCAGCCCTTACTTTTGCAGCAGATGCTGCTCTATGGTGCCCATCAGCTATATAAGTAGCAGGTACATTTTTTTTAAATAGATCGGTAATTTTAACTATTGTTTCTTCATCATTTACCACCCATATTTTGTGTTCTATTCCATCATCAGCTATTAAACTGTATTGAGGCGTTTTTTCTGCTTTGCAAGATTCAATTAACGCATCTATGGCAGCTACATTTCTGTATGCTATAAAAACGTTGCCAGTTTGTGCATTGGTGGTTTTAATATGTGTAATTCGGTCTAGTTCTTTTTCTGGCCTAGTAAATTCATGCTTTTTTATTAAACCATTTTCATAATCATCTACCGAACTACCACACACCAAGCCTGTTTGTTTTCTACCATTCATTGTAAGCTCATAAATATAGTAGCAAGGTTTGTTTTCTATAAATAAAATATTTCTACTTATAAATGCTGCAAGGTTTTCTTTTGCTTTTTCATACACAGTTTGGCTATGCACATCTATATTTTCTGGCAAGTCTATTTCGCTACGTGTAATGTGTAAAAAAGATTTTGGGTTGCCCTGTGTTTCAGTTCTTGCTTCTTCGGTGCTCATTACATCGTAAGGTCGAGATGCTACTTCCTTTGCATGTGCTACTTCTGGCCTTAATGCTGCAAATGGTGAGATTGTAATCATGTAGTTTATTCTTTTAATTGATTCTCCTGTTTAATAATTAGTTTAGAAAGTTTAGGCGGTTAGAAGTTTAGTTTATGTTGTTTTAGAAAAAATTAGCTGTCAATAAACTAATAACTAATCTACAAATAACTAATTACTTGCTTCAAAGGCTTTCATCAAATCTACCAATACCTCTACACTGCTTAGTGGCATAGCGTTGTAGAGAGAAGCCCTAAAACCACCCACACTCCTATGCCCTTTAATGCCTATTATACCTTTTTCTGTTGCATACTGTAAAAATGCTGCTTCTTTGCTACTATCATTCATTACAAAGCACACATTCATTTTACTTCTATCTTCTTTTTCTACTGTGCCTTTAAACAAACTATTTCTATCTATTTCTGCATAAAGCAATGCAGCTTTTTCATTGTTTATTTTTTCTATAGCTTTTACACCACCTTGTTTTTTTAACCAACGAAGTGTAAGCATACAAGTATACACTGCAAATACAGGAGGTGTATTTAACATACTGCCTTCTTCAATATGATTGCGATAATCCATCATTGTTGGAATATTGCGCTTTACTTTTCCTAATATATTTTTATTTACAATTACAACGGTTACCCCTGCAGCACCTATATTTTTTTGGGCACCAGCATATATTAAATCAAATGCATTAAAATCCATATCCCTGCTTAAAATATCGCTACTCATATCTGCAATCATAGAGTTAGAGGTAGCAGGTATTTTTTGCCATTGAGTACCATATATTGTATTGTTGGTGGTAATGTGCAAATATTTACTATCATTGGGTACCGCAAAATCTTTGGGCAAAAAAGTATAATTTTTTTCTTTAGAGGAACAAACTATTTCTGGCTTGCCAAACAGTTTTGCTTCTTTTATGGCTTTGGCTGCCCATACACCTGTATCTGTATATGCAGCGGTTTCTTTTAAATCAAGCAAGTTTAGTGGCACTTGCATAAACTGTGTAGAAGCGCCACCATGTAAAAACAGTACTTCATGATTGTTATCTAAGCTCATAAGTTCTTTCATTAACTGCCTAGCTTCTTTCATAATAGCTTCAAATGCAGGAGTACGGTGCCCAAACTCTAAAATAGATAGACCAGTATTGTTGAAATTTAAAACCGCAGCTGCAGCTTCTTCAAAAACTTCTTTTGGCAAAATAGACGGACCTGCATTAAAATTATAAACCACGCTATACTTTTTATTAAAATGAAGTGTAAAAATAAACTTTTAAGCTACAAGAAAAAGCAAAAGTTTTAAATTTAAAATGCTATAGAAAGCTCCTCTTGCCCAAAAAATAGCTGTAAATTGCGTCTCATTAAAATTACATTACATTGTATAAAAATTTTTTGTCAATACTAATAATCTTGTTAAGCAATTTTACCAACTTTGCTCAAACAATAAATGGAGTTGTTGTAAATGAGGATTCAACAAAAGTTAGCACCTGCTCAGTTATACTCACAAATATATCTACCCAAAAAATGTTGAAACTAACGGCTACAAATAAAGCTGGTGAATTTATTTTTGAAAATATAAAAGTAGATAGTTTTCAAATAACAGTTTCGCATGTTGGTTATCTAGATTTTAAATCGAATGTTTATACAACATTAACCAACCAAATACAAACCTTACCTAAAATCATATTAAAAAAAAGTAAAAATAATTTAGCAGAGGTGGTAGTGACAGCTAAAAGGCAAATGCTAGAAGTAAAAGCAGATAGAATGGTGGTGAATGTAGAGGGAACGATAAACGCTGTGGGCTCCGATGCTTTGGAACTAATAAGAAAAGCACCAGGTGTGGCAGTGGATCAAAATGAGAACATACAAATGAGTGGAAAAAGCGGTGTGCAAATTTTTATTGATGGTAAACCGAGTCCACTAACAGGTGAAGATTTGGCTAATTATTTAAAAGCATTACAGTCGTCTCAAATAGATGCCCTTGATTTAATAAATAACCCAAGTGCAAAATATGAAGCTGCAGGTAATGCTGGCATCATAAATATAAGATTGAAAAAGAATAAAACACTTGGTACTAATGGAAGTGTACAAGCAGGTTACGCTATTGGGGTAAAAAGCAAATACAATGCTGGGTTTAGCCTAAATAATCGTACAAAAAAGGTGAATTTATTTGCAAACTACAACTATAATTATTTAGATAATGTTATATTTTTTAGCACTTACAGAAAGCTTAAGGACTCTACTTTTGACTTGAAAGCGGATAGAAGTTTTTTAAATAAAACACATGGTTTTAAAACTGGGTTAGATTTTTTTCAGAATAAAAACAGTACGTGGGGCATTTTAATAAATGGAAACATTACCAACTCAAACCCAACAGGAGTGAGTAATAATACCGTAATTGATAATGCAAATAATAAGATTGTAAAAATTTTAGAATCAAATTCTAGCCAAATAGGGTTTGACAATAATCTAAATTTTAACATAAACTATAAATACGCTAATACAAAAAACCAAGTATTGAATGTAGATGCTGATTTTGGAACATTTAAACTTACAAGAGATTTATACCAGCCAAATATATATTTTAACCCTACTAAAACAATTGTATTAGATGAAAGGAATTACAATTTACTTTCTCTAGCAAACATTAATATTTATTCATTTAAAACAGATTATGAACAAGCTTTTGCAAAAGGTACTTTAGGGGTGGGAGGTAAATTTTCTTATGTAACAAGCAATAATAATTTTAAAAGATATGATGTGTTTAGCCCTGCATTTAAAACGATTGATTTAGGTAAAAGTAATCAATTTAATTATAGAGAAAATGTAAATGCACTTTACATTAATTACAATCGCAATTGGAAAAACTTACAATTGCAAGCAGGGCTTCGTGGAGAGCAAACTGTTTCCAAAGGGTCTTCTTATGGAATTACTCCAAGCGAAGAAATTAATTTAAATGATGTAAAAACATTTAATCGTAGTTATATAAACTTGTTTCCTTCAATAGGGGTAAGTTTTATAAAAAATCCTATATCTACTTGGAATGTAACTGCTGGGCGCAGGGTAGATAGACCAAACTACCAAGATTTAAATCCATTTGAATTTAAGATAGATGAGTATTCTGCAAGAAGAGGAAATACAGGTTTGGTGCCACAGTTTTCTTACAATGTAGCGGTAACGAATGCGTATAAAAATAAATTGGTTTCTAAATTGAGTTATAGCAATATTACCAATTTAATAACAAGAGTGGTAGATACTACCGAAAGAAGCAAAAGTTTTATAAGCCCAAGAAATATTGCCACTCAAAATTTATTTGCATTTTTTGAAAGCTATCAGTATAGCCACAAATGGTATACAGGCAATTATACTGCAAATGTTTTTTATACAAATTTTAAAGCAGACTTTGGTGGAGGCAATAGAATTATTAATACAAATGCTACCGCTTTTATTGTAACTGCACAAAATAGTTTTAAGCTTGAAAAAAATTGGACACTTGAACTAAATGCTAACTACAACTCACCCACTGTAAATGCTGCTGCAAACGAAAGAGTAAAATGGGGAATTGATATTGGTGCACAAAAAATAGTTTTAAAAGGACAAGGCAATATTAAATTTTCTGCTACAGATATTTTTTGGACAAACTTTGATAGAAGCTTACAAGTTTTTGATGCACAAAGAATAGAAGGGCAGTTTAAAAGAGAATCAAGACAATTTAAATTAAACTTTAGTTACAGATTTGGAAACAAGCAAATAAAAGCTACTCGTAATAGGGCATCTGGCTTGGAGGAAGAATTAAAAAGAACGCAGGGTGGAGGGTAAGGTTTCAAAGTTCAAGGTTCAAAGTTTGTAAAAACTCTTTGTGCTTTTGCAAATTGCAAACCGCCAATTGCTAACTGCGAATTGCTCACTGCCCACTGCTACTCCTCCCTACCAATCATCTTTTCACTACTACTCCATTTTGCATTTAATTCTTCAAACTCTTTAGCATCTTCTGCACTAAATTTTTGATCTATTAAACTTTTTAAATTTGGTTGTCCTGCATTTACCCAAGCAGTATACCAAAATGAAGCAATACTTTGAATAGAAAGCCGCATTCTTCTTTCTATCATCCCATCTAGTTTTTTATTAAAAGCAATGGTAAAGGCTGATGAATATTGTCTTATCGTTTTACCATTTCTTAACTCAAAAGAATATTTTTTATCTTCGGAAAACTGTTTGGTAAGTTCTCTTTCAAAATTTAATACACTGTCACTAGCTTTAGCACTTTCAAGCACCCTATCCCAAGTATATTTTAATGGATCTTTTATATACTGTGCCTTGCCTATCATAAAATCCCATTCTTTTTCTGCTAATAATTCTGGTACCCTACTTTCCCAAAAACCATGTATACCTTTTTGATTGGTAAGTTGTCCATTATGATTACTGCTTGTGTGCAAAGGCACATGAGAGTCTGCTATGTAATGCCCTATTTCTGCACTATTCTTCATAATCTTACTATAATTTTTTTCTTTAAAAGCAACTGTTAGTCTACCAAGCATTACTTGAATATGCCAAGGTACAATGCCATGCATCATTAAAGAATCTTCCGAAAATTTTTCTATTGCGTCTTTCCATTTGCGTGGCACTTCAGTAAATGGGTATTTACCATACCTATCTATATCTATATAGTGCCTTGGCCCTTCTTCCTTTACTGCATAGCGTCTTTTATCGGGGTCAATGGAGTGCTCTGTTATAAAATTAATATTGGGTTTATAAAGTACCATCATTTCAGGCGGCAATAAAAAACAAGCATAAGTATTTATTTTTTGATGTGCATAAAAGCCCCAACAAAATGATGGTAAATACATAATGGTTAAAACAAAAATCAGTAAACTTGATTTCAATATTTTCTTCATAAAATTATTTCGATGTTTTGTTTTATCAAAAATTAGCCCACTAACAAATTATCAGGCTCCCCAATTTTTCTATTTGCACATCTGCATATTTGCACATCTGCATATTATTTCTTTATTCTTCGGTAAGATCGGTTACACCACCACTTACCGCAAACTTCATGGTTTGTGCACTACTAATCTTATCAATTTTTTTTACTCTTTCTTTTGGTATAATATACACATTACCTGCTACGGAGTAGGAAGTAGGAATATAAACAGCTATAAATCCTTCAAGCCCAAAATCACTCATATCTTCTTTTGTTATAAACCCTAAGCGCCATACATCTTTGTCATCTACATTGGCAAGTACATTTAATGTAAACTTTTTTTTGTCTCCAGCAAATGCTTCAAAAAAATCTTTTGTGGTGCCATAAATATGTTTTAACCCAGGGGTTTTATCAATAAGCTTATCCATAAAACTTACAATACGACCAGTAATAAAGAAGGAACTAAAATATCCTATTATTATAACTGCTGCAATAATTATTAAAAAACCTAACCCATAATTATGTACATGCATTACCCCAAATTGATCTTGTGTGCGAAAAATAGGAAGCCATGCATCTACTGTGGATACAACAGAAAAAATAGTATAAATGGTAATTGCTACAGGTGCTAAAATAAGCATGCCTTGCAAAAAATATTGTAATAGTTTTTTAAAATTGAATTGTTTGCTCATGATTTATTATTGAAGGGCAAAGTTACTTTATTGTATGGAGATGGGTTTTATAAAAATACTAAATACAGATAAAAATCTGTAATTGCAATTAATCCAAATAAAACTACTTGTAACTTTCATTGAATTTATTAGCAGCTTTTGCAATTTCTTATATAATATTTGATATTTGTTACTGTACTATGAAGTATCAAATATTAAGTAATAATAGGAATAATAAATATTGTAAATTTGTAAAAACTTATTTACATGGAAGAGTTAGTTTTTTTAATAGAACAAGCTGCTGAGGGTGGATTTATTGCAAAAGGGCTAGGTGTAGCAATATTTACACAAAGCGATACTTATGAGGAATTAAAGCTCGCTGTTATTGATGCTGTACATTGTCATTTTGATGATGATAAAAAACGTATTATTCGTTTGCATATTGTAAAAGAAGAAGTAATAGCAGCATGAAAATTCCAAGAGATTTAAATAGTTATGATCTTATAAATCTGTCGAAACCTTACGCATACGAAATTAGTAGGCAAACGGGAAGCCACATAAGGCTTACTACTCTCAAAGAAAGTCAACATCACATTACAGCTCCGCATCACAATCCAATAAAAATAGGCACACTTTCCCCTATTTTAGGTGAGATAGCTAATCATTTAAATATACCGAAACAAATTTTTTTACAAGAGCTATTTGGATAATATCTTCATGCAAAACCCCAATCGCTACTTCCTCCTCAATAAACCACGCAATATGGTTTCACAATTTGTGAGCAGTCATAATGTACCGTTATTGGGAGAAATTGATTTTGATTTTCCTGAAGGTACACATGCAATAGGAAGGCTAGATGGTCCATCTGAGGGCTTGTTGATTTTAACGACAGACAAAACAGTTACTCGAAAATTATTTTTAGCAAAAGAAGCACATGTTCGCTCTTATTTAGTGATGGTACAGCACAAAATGACAGAGGAAAGTTTTTTGCAATTACAAGCAGGTATTAATATCCCAATAAACGATACAGAATTTTATTTGGCAAAGCCTTACTCCGTAAAAATAATTACTGTGCCAACAACATTATACAAATACGCTACTGACCCAAGAGAAATTTATCCCCACACATGGTTGCTCATTACACTTACAGAAGGTAAATTTAGGCAAGTACGCAAAATGGT
>JAYVID010000236.1:0-19242 GCA_043770525.1 Ferruginibacter sp. | reverse complement strand
AAAAAATGAAGATGAGCAAAATAATAAACAACTAAATTTGTTTGAACCATTATAAAAAATGACAACCTATTTTAGGCACGCACAGTTCAATGTTCAATGCTCAATGTTCAATGTTCAATGTTCACAGTTCAATGTTCAATGTTCAATGTTCAATGTTCAATTCAATGTTCAATGTTCAATTCAAGGTTTTTTGCAAGTTAAATAAATGATTGAAAAAATGTGAAGCATTTAGTAACGCTGCGAATATCTTAGAAAAAACAGAGCATTTTTTGTAGGAAAGAGTACTAAAAAAAGAAAAAATGAAAAGACTAGTTATATATTTATTATTGGTGGGAGTTGTTTATAAAAGCAATGCTCAGGCAAAACCTGCCTACACCCAATATGTTTTAAATAATTTTATTTTAAACCCTGCTATAGCTGGTATAGAAAACTATACAGACATTAAAGTAAGCACACGCAATCAATGGACAGGCATACCTGGGGCACCTGTTACTACCTATTTAACCATAAATGGTCCAATAGGAAAGTCTGATTATAGAACCAATGCAAACTCGTTTAATGTGCCAGGTGTAAATCCAAGGGGAAATGAATATATGGATGAATATAGTTCTGCCGCAGATCCACATCATGGAGTTGGTTTTATAGCATCCAACGATAGGGCCGGCTATATTAATCGATGGAATTTATCTGCTTCCTATGCTTATCATCGTCCGTTAAGTGCAAAAACTACTTTAGCAGCGGGGTTTACAGCGGGTATTTCTGGTATAAATTTAGATAGAAGTAAGGCTACTTTTTCTGATGGTGAACCTGATCTTGCTTTCGCTATCGCCACAGGGCAAATAAGAAAAATTACACCAGAATTTGGTGCAGGTTTGTGGGTATATTCTGCAAGGTTTTTTGGAGGTGTATCTGTACAAAATATAATACCGAATAAAGCTAAGTTTACTACTGCAGATAAATATGGTACTTACTACACACCTAATTATTTTGCTACATTGGGTTATAGGTTTGGTTTAGGAGATGATTTTTCTATCATACCATCTGTAAATGTACAATATTGGCAACCTCAGTTATTAGGAGCACATGCAAATGCAAAATTTCAATATAGAGATAAAGCATGGGTAGGAGGTACTTATCGTTATTCCGATTTTTTAAAAGGATATTCTGCTATGGCAGGTTTTTATATTTCCAATATTTTAAATGCTAGCTATTCTTACGAAGTAGCTACTGACACTCGCTTGCGTACTTACACAGGTAATACACATGAGTTTATGGTAGGGTTTACTATTGGTAATAAGTACAGCGATAATTGCCCAAGAAATTTATTTTGATGATTTTGTTGAATTGATAAATGGTTATTTTTTTCTTTCGAACTGTTATGGTGAGAGACGAACCAAGAAGAAGAATATTATTAATGCAAAAACTACCCATAAAAAAACCGCCGCTTTAAGAGCGACGGTTAATTTTAATATTGCTGCATCATCAATTATTTTTTTATAATTTTTTGCACTGTAGCATTGGCAAATTTTATTATGTACATGCCGCTCTTCAAATTATGCAGATCAATAGTTTCTACCATATTATTTAAAACAATATTTTTTATAAATGCACCATTAGCACTATGCAATGCAGCAGTACTGTGTAGTAAATCGTTGTTGCTTATGGTAATGGTTAGTTTATCCTGCACGGGGTTAGGGTACATTACAATATCAGCTGCTTGCTCGTTATTTACCCCAATTTTTATAATGTCTGAATAGGTAAAGCTGCCATCTTTATCTACCATTTTTAAACGATAATAAATTATATTTTTATTGGCATTAGCAGCATTGTTGTCGGTATAATTGTAATTAGCATTGGCAGTACCATTGGTATTAATATTGGCTACATTGGCAAAATTGCTGCCATCAGTACTTTTTTCAATGGTAAAGTAATGGGTATTAATTTCGTTGCTGGTTTGCCATTTTAGTAAAACAGTATTTTCATTTTGTCTTTTACCATCAAAGTTTAATAATACAATGGGTAACACTGAACTACAGTCGAATACATCTCCTGTTATTAACCAATTATTGGGTGCGCCCATAAGTGTTGATCGTGCAGCGGCGCCAGCACAATACCTTAAACCCACCGCACCAAGTTGTATATTTGGCTTTATTGCTTGGGTTGCCCATCCTAAAAGAGTGCTGTCGTAATTTGAAAGCGAAAGCCCCGAATTGTTAAAAATTCTATCCATTCCAAGTACAGCTGGTGTAAATGGGAAAATAGCAGGGGTATTCTCAACTTTAGTAATATTCCAATTTTTAAGCGATTGGTTAAAAGCGGTTGCATTATTAAACATAAAACTCATATTTTTAACATTGCTTGTATTCCAATTTACAATTGGCTGATTAAACGCACCTGCACCTTTAAACATTTCAGCCATGTTAGTTACAGCAGTAGTATTCCAATTGCTAATAGGTTGGTTAAAGACAGTTGAACCACTAAACATACTACTCATATTATTAACAGCAGTAGTATTCCAATTGCTAATAGGTTGGTTAAAAGCAGTTGCACCTTGAAACATACCGCCCATATTGGTAACTACTCCTGTATTCCAATTACCTATGGGTTGATTAAAAGCACTTGCGCCATCAAACATAAAAGGCATTTGTAACACAGCAGCAGTATTCCAAGTGCCAATGGGTTGGTTAAAGGCGCTTGCACCGGCAAACATGCCGCCCATATAGATAACAGCAGCAGTATTCCAAGTACCAATGGGTTGGTTAAAGGCGCTTGCAGAGTTAAACATATTGCTCATCCCGGTAACAGCAGCAGTATTCCAGTTGCCAATGGGTTGGTTAAAGGCGGTTGCTCCCCAAAACATAGCGCCCATACTTCTAACAGCAGCAGTATTCCAAGTGCCAATTGGTTGGTTAAAGGTGCTTGCATTTTGAAACATAGCACCCATATCGGTAACAGCAGCAGTATTCCAAGTGCCAATGGGTTGGTTAAAGGCGCTTGTATTGGCAAACATACCGACCATACTGGTAACAGCAGAAGTATTCCATGCACCAATGTGTTGGTTAAAGTCTCTTGTATTTAAAAACATA
Organism: Ferruginibacter sp.; assembly: GCA_043770525.1. Lineage (GTDB taxonomy): Bacteria > Bacteroidota > Bacteroidia > Chitinophagales > Chitinophagaceae > Ferruginibacter. The sequence continues at coordinate 16,156 of JAYVID010000236.1, read as the reverse complement.
TGGCCCATATTGGTAACTGCAGCAGTATTCCAAGTGCCAATGGGTTGGTTAAAGGCCGATGCACCTTGAAACATACTGAAAATATTTGTAACAGCAGCAGTATTCCAAGTACCAATGGATTGATTAAAAGCACTTGCAAACCAAAACATGTTGCTCATGTTGGTAACAGCGGCAGTATTCCATGTGCCAATGGGTTGGTTAAAGGCCGATGCACCTTGAAACATACTGCTCATATTGGTAACAGCAGCTGTGTTCCATGTGCCAATGGGTTGGTTAAAAGCACTTGCACCTTGAAACATGTAGCTCATGTTGGTAACAGCAGCAGTATTCCATGTGCCAATGGGTTGGTTAAAAGCGCTTGCACCTTGAAACATGTAGCTCATGTTGGTAACTACTGCAGTATTCCAATTACCTATACTTGCATTATAGCTAATACAATTAGCAAACATACCTGAAGCATTGCAATTAGCCCCAAAAATGGGTATCCCCACCGAGTTACCTGCCAAATATCTACACCCATAAAATGCATTTGCCATAGTAGCCCAAGTATTGCTGCCCCATTGGGCTATGTTTAATAATTTAAGTTTATCGCCAGAAGAGTAAAAGTCAATAGCAGGAAAAGTGCCAGTAATGCTTACAGTGTAAGTGCCTACTGTAGCGTATGTATGTATTGGTGCTGTACTCGTTGTATAGGTATTGCTAGTAGCATCTCCCCAATCTACCGTATAGTTATAAGCATAAGCTGTGTTGGTTGGTATGCTTATTTGGTTGTTTGCACTACTACCTGTGGCTACGTTATCGGTTTTCCAAATGGTAATAAATTCGCCAGCGGCTTGGGCTGTATTGCTTGCAAGTAATACAAAAAATAAGGCTAGTAGTTGTATTTTTTTCATTAGGTAGTTTTTTTAATAAACGTAAACGTCTTTTTTTGCTATATTATTATTGTATTTACATAAAATTTTTCTGTAAAGCGTTGTTATTTATATATGAATAGGTATGGTGTGTTACAATTGAATAAGATATATATGTTATTGATTTTAATAAGTAAATTAAAAAAAATGGGATAAACAAATTGAAAATATTTTTTATCTCGGTTGCAGTCTTCATAATAAAAGTTTGGGGGATATGCAATTTTATTTGCATGCTTCTTTTACTGAGCTAATTACAACAAAGTTTAAAAATACATCATCTAATGAGAAATTCATCTAGATCTTTTTTTGTAAAGTTAGAGCTGGCATATCTGTAAAATAAAACAATAAAAAATAATCAGCGTTCTCCGTAGGAGCGGCATGTTTTTTCTTTAGTCCAGTTATGGTGAAAAAATGAATTAGGGTTAATTACCAAAGAAATTTATTTTAATCCTCGGTTCGAGTCTCCTCGAACCGTTCGCTTCGAAAAATGAGCATGAATTATTAAAGTGATTTATTAAACAAAAGAAGCCATAAAGTTGTAATTTCATATATGGAAATAAAACAAAGAAAATCATACACATTCATCAATAAAATATATTTTTGGACAGCAACGATTCATAAATGGCTACCACTTTTAGAAAATGATTTTAACAAACAGGTAATAGTAGATTCTTTAAATTATTTATCGGATAAAGAATTAATAACAGTTTATGCTTTCGTAATAATGCCAAACCACGTTCATTTAATTTGGCAACAAAATGGACTAAATGGAAAAGAAACACCCAAAGGAAGTTTATTAAAACATACAGCTCATTTATTTTTAAAGCAACTAAAAGAAAATGGCACATCAAAATATTACGAAGTAAATGATGCAAATAAAAAGCATGAGATATGGCAAAGAGATTCTTTGGGCATAGAAATTCATAGTAGAGAAGTTGCAAAGCAAAAAGTAGATTATATACATTTTAACCCTTTAAGTGGTAAATGGATGTTGGCAAAAGATGATTTGAATTATCATTATTCATCAGCAAGTTTTTATGAAACGGGGTTTGATGAATTTGGTTTTTTGAGTAATGTTTTTACTATGTTTGATGGTGATTGAGGAGGATGGTTCGTGAGACACGAACCAAGGCGGAGGAGTTTGGTGCTGGTAATCCTTGTTTTCAAAATGGCAAAGGGGGGTTGCAATTTGTTAATGATGTAATTGATATTACAAAAGCAAGTGGCATCCATTTTACTTACCATGCATACCATGAAAGTGCTTTTGGATTATACTTAGGAGACAGTGGCTTGCCAGATCCTGCTAATGCTAATACTTCATTGATAAATTTATTTAAACAAAAATTGCAGTAATGTTGTAATTTAAATCTTACATTGGTTTCAACCAAGGAGCATCAACATCAATTGCAGAAAAACGATTATCACTTTTATTATTAAAAATAACTTCTATAGCATAAGTATTTTCATTTTTAGTTATTATTTTTATTTGCCCACTATGCAGTTCTATTTTTCCATAAAGATTTGTTGTATTATCTGTTAATCGTTTTACAACATTATCTTCATCGCTCATAAAAGATATTACAAGTTTTACTATTTCATTTCTATTGCTAAGTAAAATGCTAACATTTCTGCCCTTTATTTGATTTATAATTTGTGGCAATCTATCTTCAATAATTCTATAAATTTGTAAACTCAAATTTTTGTCTGTGTTCGTTTCTTCAAAAGTATCTAGGTCTAGTGTTAACGAATGTTCCATGTCTTTTTCATAAGCCAATCTTAAATCATTGATACCATCTTTTAAGCCAAAAAGATCAAATGTGCTAGAGAATAATCTATTTGATATTGAATTTATTTTTTGAATTACTTCATCTAAATAAAATATACTGGTATTTACATTTTCTTGCTTTTGCTCCGTTTTAAGCATACTCAAAAAGTACTTTACTGATACTAATATTTGACTTACATCTTCATGTAATAAATCTTTTACCTTTTTACGTTCATTTTCATTTTCAGTAATTAAATTTTTACCTAAAATATTTTTATGTTGTAATTGCTTTTCTAAAAGCAATTTTTCCATTGCCCTCATTTTAGTAACATCTTTCATAGCACCAATAAGCCTCATTGGTTTGCCTTCACTATCTCTAACTATATAACTTCTATCAAAAACGTTTTTAAAATCACCATCTTTACATTGAAATCTGTATTCATCCTCCCAAGAATTTCTGTTAAGTTCTAAAAGACTGTTCATTTTTGCAAGTACCCTTTCTTTATCTTCTGGATGAATGTGCGTTTCCCACCATTCGGTATTATTTGCTAGGTCAACTTTATCATATCCAAAAATATTAGATACCCTTTCGTTGTAAAAGACAGCATTTGTTTTTAAATCTACATCCCAAATGGCATCATTGGTTGCGTTACTCAAGGCATCATACCTATGAATTGTTTCTGATGCTTGGTGTAAATTTGTAAGTAATTTTTTATAGAAAACATACAATACTTGAATAAAAAATAAAGTAATTAATATAATAAATAGGGAAGAGAATATATAAAAATTAGATTTGAATTTTGTTTGAATAGTACTGTTGAAAAATGTAGTAGAAAAGTATAAAGCGAATAGTGATATAATTACCATTGCTATACATATAAGTATAAAGTACTTTTTAAAAATTATATTGTTTGGTTTCATTATTTGCTTTGCAATGAATAAAAAATAGGAATATCGGTTTTAATAAGACGATTGATGTATAAAAAAGTTTTTATTGTATGATTACATAAAGTAAATTACAATAAAAAGCATATAATTTCATAAATTAAAAATACGACTAACATTTTATAAATAAAATTTTATAACCATTGTAGTTTATAAGAAATTGTAAGATAGTATTTACTTTTTTTATTAGACCTTTTTATTTGCATTACTTTCGCTTTTAAAAAAATAATAATATGCGTAAAGCTTTTCTCATATTCGCAATTGTGGTTCCAATAGTTTGTGGTTTGTTAGGTTTTTTTTATAGTCAATTTTTTTGGTGGTTATTTGGATTTTCGTTGTTGCTTGTTTTTATTGGTATTGCAGATATGTTGCAAACTAAGCACACTATTATGCGTAATTACCCTATAGTAGGCAGGGCTAGGTATTGGATGGAAGATTTAAGACCAAAGTTGTATCAATATTTTATTGAAAGCGATATTGATGGAAGACCAATTAATAGGATTGATAGAAATACAATTTACCAGCGTGCAAAAAAAGAAACAGATACAATGCCTTTTGGCACTCAGTTAGATGTTTATGCTGAAGGGTACGAATGGATGAGCCATAGTATTGCACCAAAAGATTTTCATAAATTAGATGCAAAACCAAGACTCTTAATAGGAGGAAAAGATTGTTTGCAAAAATATAATGCAAGTATTTTTAATGTAAGTGCAATGAGCTTTGGAAGTCTTAGTGCCAATGCAATTGAAGCATTAAATGGTGGAGCAAAAATCGGTTCTTTTGCGCACAATACCGGAGAGGGGGGTATTAGCAACTATCATTTAAAACAAGGCGGTGATATAATTTGGCAAATAGGTACAGGGTATTTTGGTGCAAGGGATAAAGAAGGCAATTTTAATGTGGAAGCATATAGTAAAAATGCTATGAGAACAGAAGTGAAAATGATAGAATTAAAACTAAGCCAAGGAGCAAAGCCAGGGCATGGAGGGATATTGCCAGCAAAAAAAAATACCCAAGAGATAGCTGCTATTAGGCTTGTAGAGCCGGGTACTACTGTATACTCACCACCTTACCACAGTGCATTTAGTACTCCAATAGGATTAATAAATTTTTTACAAACATTAAGGGATAATAGTGGAGGTAAACCTGTTGGTTTTAAACTTTGCATTGGGCAAAAAAGTGAATTTATTGGAATTTGTAAAGCAATGATAGAAAGCAATATTTATCCTGATTTTATTACCGTAGATGGGGGAGAAGGTGGAACTGGTGCAGCTCCTCAGGAATTTAGCAATCATGTAGGTGCGCCATTATTAGATGGGTTAGCATTTGTACATAATATGCTTTGTGGATTTGGATTAAGAGATGAAATAAAAATTATTGCAAGTGGAAAAATGATAAGTGGATTTCATTTAGTAAGGGCAATAGCATTGGGTGCTGATGCATGCAATAGTGCTAGAGCAATGATGATGGCCATTGGATGTATACAAGCACTAGTTTGTAACACAAATAAATGCCCTACTGGTGTAGCTACACAAGACCCTAGCCTTGCAAAAGGGCTTGTAGTAGATGATAAGAAACAAAGAGTAGCTAATTATCATGGGGAAACACTCAAAAATTTCGTAGAGTTATGCGGTGCAGCTGGCATTGATAATTATAAAAATCTTACAAGAAGCCATATTTATAGAAGAGTTTTTATGAATGAAGTAAGAACTTTTGAAGATATTTTTCCTAGTATAGAATATGGTAGTATTGCAAAAGGAAATGTACCAGATAGGTACAAAAAAGATTTTGATAATGCTAATAGCATGAAATGGATGTAAAATGAAACTATTGTAAACCCAAAATTTATTCAAACTACAAAAGGTATTTTTTTATAAAGAATAAATAAATAAACTTTTCAAAACACTTTATATTGTAGAATATGTAAGGCAACTTATGAAGAAGATAAAATTAAAATTAAGTCTCTAAATAGAAGTGCCATTTTAGATAAAATTATGTGATTAAATAAAATGAAATTAGTGATTTAAATTTTACAAATCAAAAATTAGAGCTTATAAATGAGTATTTTAAGCTTCTTTTTTTGCAATTAAGAAATAAAGCAATTTATTTTTTTATAATTAAAAAAACGTATTTTGCATTAGTTTAAATGCTGAATGATAAAAAAAGTTCTAAGATCTAATTAAGATGCCAATGATGAACAACGCTTTTGAAAACTTATTGCCAACTACTTCGGTTGAATTAGAAAAGAAGGGTATTGGGAGCAAAGCTAAACTCATTAATGTATTAGTGTTTTCAATTATTCCTCTCTTCGTATTTGCTACTGCTTATTGTATCATTTATAATTTTCCTAGAATAATTTATACCAATATTGCATACATAGTGGGGTTGTGTATAGTACTTTATTACAATAAAAAGCAAAATTTTCGCATAGCAAAAGTTCTTTTTATATGCTTCACTTGCACTGTAATTTTCGTTTATTATAAATTAATGGATAATGAAACAAGTATGTTTTTCTACTTTTTTCCTATGCTGCTTTGTATGTTGCTATTTTATAATCCTAGAGATGAAAAAGCTTATTTAATTTTTACAGGAGCATATATTGGAATTTGTATAATGCTTACTTTGTTTGTACCCTCTTCCATTTTCTCTCCATGGCCTTTATCTGCCAGTGTACATAACATGGTAAATATTATTAATTCTATTTGTTGTACCATTTTAATAGTAGTATACACGGCTTCAATTTTTAAAAGAAATAGAATAAAAGAATTACAATTAATAGAAGCAAAAGAAATAGCAGAAGAAGCTACCAAAGCGAAGGCCGTATTTTTGAGTACCATGAGCCATGAACTGAGAACACCTTTAAATGGTATTGTAGGAACTGCTAATTTGTTAAGCAATGGAGATTTAAAAGATGTAACAAAACAAATTGGATTAATTAAAAACTTATCAGAACACATGCTGGGCTTGGTAAATGATGTACTTGATTATAGTAAAATAGAATCGGGTAAATTATTACTAAGCCAAAACTCATTTAATATTAAGGATACAGTATTAAAATTATTTAATACATTTTTCTATTTATTTGATGCAAAAAATTTGCATTATAAGGTAAATATTGATACTAGGCTTACAGAGTTTAATGTACTTTCTGATGATATGCGTCTGCAACAGATTTTGTATAACTTACTTTCGAATGCATTAAAATTTACTGAAACAGGGAGTGTGCATTTAAATGCAACCCTTATGAATAGGAATGAGGAACATGCTAAAGTATTGTTTGATGTAACAGATACGGGCATAGGTATAGCAACTGATAAATTAGAAAGCATTTTTGAGAGTTTTAGTCAAGCCGATGCAGCTATTACTAGAAAATATGGAGGTACAGGCTTAGGTTTATCTATTTCTAATGATTTAGCAAAATTATTTAGTAGTAATTTGCACGTAGAAAGTAAAGAAGGGAAAGGAAGCATTTTCTCTGTAACAATTGAATTTCCTATAAATAAAAAAGCCGTTTTACTTTCTGCTACAACAGCTACAGAAAATGTAAAAAGTTTAAAAGACAAAAAAATACTATTGGCAGAAGATAACCCTGTAAATATGATGGTGGCAAAAATGATGCTAAAGAAATGGGGAATTGTAGTAACAGAAGCAGTAAATGGTAAAATAGCTTTTGAAAAATGTAAAGAAAACACCTTTGATTTGATTTTGTTAGATTTAGAAATGCCAATTATGGATGGAAGAACTGCTTTGAAAGAAATTAAAAATATAGGTGTAACTACCCCTATAATGGCTTTTACTGCTGGTATTTATGATAATATGGATATAGATTTAAAAAGCAAAGGCTTTGTAGGGTTTGCATTAAAGCCTTTTAAACCAGAAGAATTACACGATCAAATTGCAAATTTAATTTGCTAATTACCAGTCTTTTTTTGCTTGCATCATTTGGCCATAATTCATTTGTAAGCTACATGCTTTAATAATAAATTTAATTCTTTTTTCTATCACGTCACTTGCTTTTGCAGATTTTATCCAATTGGAAAAATTGTTTTGTTCATCTACACTTAATTTATAAAAAAAAGAAAATGCAATTTCATTCTTTTTTATTTCTTCCAAAAAACTGCTTGGTATTTTTTCAATATCAATTGTTTCTTGTAGTTGTAAGTTAATTTTATCTCCTTGTTTTTTTTCTATTTTTTTTCTAATGTCAACATTAATGGCAATTATAAAACCAATTTCAACTACAGGTATAACTGCTATATCTTCAATCAAAAAATTTTCTATATAGCCTTTTGCTTTAAATTCTTTTTTATTATTTGGTTTTAAGGTATTGGCAATATCATCGGGAACTAGCACATATACCCAACCAGTTTTTTCTCCTTTATTGCCCATTTTTTCAAGAGTAGCAGAAAATTTTACCATTGTTTAAACTTTTTTAATCATTTAAAATTGAGTACTTAAAACAAAAAAGTCATCAGTATATCTGATGACTTTTTGCGGGCTGGACGGGACTCGAACCCGCGACCTCCGCCGTGACAGGGCGGCATTCTAACCAACTGAACTACCAACCCGTTGGTACTAAAAACAAGATTAGCACGTTTTTCGGATTGCAAAGATAAGGGTTTTAATTTTTTATAAACAAATCTTTATAAAAAAAATTGCAACTACTATTTTTCCAATTTATATTACATCTTTATTTAGATTTTAAAAGTAAAAATTGTATATGCCACAACTAAAAAATAGACAGTTTCTTGAGTTTGAAACACCCATAAAAGACTTGTACCAACAAATAGAGCAATTGAGAAATACCCAGGATACGGCTAAAACTGATATGAGTGCAGCAATTGGATTGTTAGAAGAAAAAGTAATAGAAGCTAAAAAAAATATTACCGAAAATCTTACACCTTGGCAGCGTGTACAAATGAGCCGCCACCCCGATAGGCCATATACCTTAAAATATATACAAAAAATGTGCACCTCATTTATTGAATTGCATGGTGATAGAAATGTAAAAGATGATAAAGCAATGGTGGGTGGATTTGCACAATTAAATGGTGAAACCGTAATGATAATTGGACAACAAAAAGGTAACAATACAAAGAGTAGGCAAATACGAAACTTTGGAATGGCAAATCCAGAAGGGTATAGAAAAGCATTGCGTTTAATGAAACTTGCAGAAAAATTTAATAAACCAGTAATTACTTTAATTGATACACCAGGAGCTTACCCTGGTTTAGAGGCAGAGGAAAGAGGACAAGGAGAAGCAATAGCTAGAAATATTTTTGAAATGATAAGCTTAAAAGTACCCGTGGTTTGTGTAATAATAGGAGAGGGCGCAAGTGGTGGGGCTTTGGGAATAGGGGTTGGCGATAAAGTTGTAATGATGGAAAATACTTGGTACACCGTAATATCTCCAGAAAGTTGTAGTAGTATACTTTGGCGCAGTTGGGATAAAAAAGAAATTGCTGCCGATCAATTAAAGCTAACTGGAAAAGATATGCTTGAATTTGGTTTAGTAGATGAAGTGCTGCCAGAACCAATAGGTGGTGCCCATTGGGATTATGACGAGTCTGCTGAAATATTAAAGCAATATCTATCTAAAGCTATTAATGAACTTAAACATATACCTGCACAAGAAAGAGTAAATAATAGAATAGAGAAATTTGGAAAAATGGGTTTCTGGGAGGAGGTTTAAATTATTAAAAAAAAATAGAAGAATAAAAAACTATATGCTGAAAATAGGAATCATAGGAGCAGGACATCTAGGAAAATTTCATCTAAATAATTGGTTAGAAATAGAAGAGGTGGAAGTAATTGGATTTTGTGATACAGATGATTTAAATGCGAAATCAATAGTAGAGAAATATAAGATAAAAAGATTTTTAACCATAGAAGAATTATTGGAAAATTGCGACGCAGTGGATATTGTAGCACCTACTACATATCACTTTGAACTATGTGCTCAAGCACTTCGTATGGGTAAACATGTATTTGTAGAAAAGCCTCTAACCAATACAATGGACGAAGCCAAGGCATTATTAAAATTAGCATTAGAGTCAAATTTAAAATTTCAAGTAGGACATGTAGAGCGATTTAATCCAGCTTTTGTAGCATTAAAAGATTTTAAACTAGAACCAATGTTTATTGAAGTGCATAGGCTTTCTCAATTTAACCCAAGAGGAACCGATGTAAGTGTTATTTTAGATTTAATGATACATGATATAGATATTATTTTACACCTTATTAAAAGCAATGTAAGTTATATATCTGCCAACGGTGTAACCGTATTAAGTGATACGCCTGATATTGCAAATGTGCGTATAGAGTTTGATAATGGTTGTGTAGCAAACCTTACCAGCAGCCGAATTTCTATGAAGAAAATGAGGAAAATGCGCTTGTTTCAAAAAGATGCTTACATAGGTATTGACTTTTTAGAGAAGAAAACAGAAATAATAAGTCAAAATAGTACGAATGATAAAAATGTTTTTACGTTTGATATAGATACAGGCAAAGGAAAAAAAACGGTAGCAATTGCAAACCCAATTGTATTGGAAACAAATGCTATGAAAGATGAATTAATAGCATTTAAAAATGCAATAATAAATAATACCGAAACGGCTGTAACCATTGTAGATGGCTTTAGGGCAATGGAAGTAGCACACCAAATACTTGAAAAAATAAATAAAACGGCTCATTAAACTACTGCATAAAAATTAGTTGAAACAACCAAGATTAAATATTGGCTGGTATGTATTTACCGATATCATAATTTCCATACTAGCATGGATGTGTTTTTATGTACTAAGGCCTTGGGTGCAGCATTACGCATACAATTTCGGTGTTACACCAGGTTTTTATATGGGTCTATCATTGTTTGTAATAGGTTGGATTGTATTGCATTTCATTACAGGTACATATCATTTCCTTTACCAAAAATCGAGGGTTGTAGAGTTTTTTAAAACAATTGTAGTTACACTCATCGGTAGCATAGCTTTATTATTCTTCTTTATTTTAAGAAACCCAAGAATTGATAATTATGATTATTATAAAGATTTTATAATTTTATTAATACCCATTTTAATATTTAGTATAATTGGTAGAACAATTTTTATTACTTACACTAAAAATCAAATAAAAAGTAAAAAAATATTTTTCAACTCACTGCTCATTGGTTCTGGAAAAAAAGTAGAACAATTTTGCAAAGAATTTTTTAAAACAGAAGATAATACCGGATACATAATTACCGATTTTATAAATTTAAATGGAAAAGAAATTAAACTATTAAATAAAAACATAACAGTTCATCATTCGTTAGAAGATATAAATAATATTATAATTAACAACAATATTGAAGAAGTAATTATAGCAGTAGATAATACAGAACGTATTTTAATAACACAAATAATAAGGAAGCTTAGTAATAAAAATGTAAACATAAAAATAACACCTGATACACTCGATATTATGAGTGGCGCATTGCAATATAGTAATGTAATGGGAGTGCCATTATTGGATGTTCATTTTGGCCAAATGCCCTTGTGGCAACAAAATCTAAAAAGGTTATTTGATATTTTAATTGCTTTGCTGGGCTGCATATTTGTACTACCTATTTTAATATTTTCAATTATAAGATTAAAGCTAAGTTCTACTGGGCCCATTTTCTTTTTGCAAGAAAGAATTGGGTATAAGGGAAAACCTTTTACAATGTATAAACTACGATCTATGATTGTAAATGCAGAAGCCAATGGGCCAATGCTAAGCAGCAATGACGATAATAGGATAACCAGCTGGGGTAAGACAATGCGTAAATGGAGATTGGATGAATTGCCACAATTGTTTAATATCTTAAAAGGTGATATGAGTCTTGTTGGACCAAGACCAGAAAGGGAATTTTATGTAAAGAAGCTAATTGAAATTATACCAGAGTATAAATATCTATTTAAAGTAAAACCTGGGCTTACCAGCTGGGGCATGGTTAAATTTGGTTATGCAAGTACAATAGAGGAAATGGTAGAGAGAATGCATTACGATCTTATTTATGTAGAAAATATAACCCTTGCTTTAGATTTGAAAATAATGCTACATACAATTAGGATTATTTTATCTGGAAAAGGAAAATAGGAATTTATTTTACAAACCACCAACGTATTCCAAATCTTATTAAAAACCCTTGCGTAGGGTAGGAGGGTGCTGCAAAATTATTATCTACAAAGCCAAACCCATTTTGAAAGCTTGCGGTATTTAAATTTTCTGATCTAATGTAAAGTGAAAAACTTTTTATACGAAAGTTAAAAAAAGCTGATACATCAGGTTTATTAGCAATGCGTATAGAATCCTGCGGAGAAAACTGCCCTAGTAATGGAGAATAATTATTTGCTTTGTAAGGAGTATAATATCTAATTTCTAATCCTGTACTTAGTTTTAAATTTTTATATAAATTACCTTCATAAGCAATTCTACTTCTTGTAAAAATTAATGGTACTCTTATTGGTGCTGCATTGTCTGTTTGCTGCAGCGTTGCATCAGCATAATAGAAAATATTTTTCTTTAGTTTTATTTTTTTACTTGCACTTAATTGTAAAATATTTATTGGTTTATTGTATTGTTCCGTTTTTTTTCTGGTAGAAAAATATGCATAATTTGTAATAAAATGATTCTTAAAACCAAGTTGTATAAAGGGATTGCTTGCAGTAGCTCCAAAAGAAATAATATTTTCTTTTTTAAAGTTATTAATATTATTTAAATTAAAAGTAGCCCTATTGTCAAAAATAAAGGAAGGAGACCTGTTGCTATTAATAAAAAACAAATTTACATCTCCCCATTTTTTATTTAAATACCTACTTAAGTTTGCTTGCAAATAATAATCACCACTGTTAAGCCCACTTAAATATAACTCGCCTTTTAAAAGGATGTCCCATAACTTATTTCGAGTTCTATTTCTATACTCTCCATGTAGCATAAGGTTTGCAAAAGTTATTTTGCCCAGCTTTGTAGTAGCTTCTAAATTTTGTAAAGTAATGCCCGCAGCTATAAATTGAGCAGCATTTTTAGTATCTGGAAATTGTATCAATGAAAAATCATTAGAAAAAGATTTCCATTTTTCATATAAATTAAATGTATCTATTTTTTTTGCAAAAGCAATATCATAAAAGTTTTTATAATAAATAGAATCACCTTTAGGATCAAAAAAGTTGTAAGTATTAGTAGAAATAGTAAGTGTATGTTGTAACCTCAATTTTGGATAAAACAAATACTCAGTAGTAGAATCATTTACTGCAATAGAATCTCTTTTTCCTAGATCATAACTTTGGCGAAGAAAAAATATTTTTTCTTGATAAGTATTACCTCTATTAATGTTTGATTGAAAAGGACTTTGACTAAACTTACCAGCACCAAAGTTTACAGGAATAGCAAATCTTTTTTTGAATTCTGGTTTTAGTAAATTCTCATTATCTGTAATTCCTCCATAATCTGCTGCTTTAATAGAATTGGTAATAAAAGTAAACAAGCCATTGTATCTTTTTCTTTTTCCTGTATAGTTACCAAAAAAACGAGCTGTATTGTGGCTATTGTTTTGTGTTACAAAATATCCTGGTGCACTTATGAATTTATATTCAAATCCAAAATTTATATTTTGCCTTGGCGACTGGGTATGCAAAGCATGCAGCATTTGTTCTTTACCTCCTGCTAGCTGATAGGAAAGCATTGAAAAAGGCCCCGTTGTTTTATAAAATTTTGTATTCTCCAAAGAAAATTTATAAATATCAAAAGCATGAAAACCAGCATCCCAACCAGCCTTTGTAAATGGTTTAAATATTAATGGAAAAGCAGCAGCTCCATTATTGCCCAAATATTGATAGGATGTAGGTACAGCGTAGTACTTATCAAAATCATTTATACTAGAGTCTAGTGGCTGCCTTTTTAAAGAATCTAAATATCTAAAACTTATGGTTATGGAATCAGCCAAGTCATCTCTTCTTTCAAAACCCAGTGTATCTAGTTTGTTATTGCTTTTTTTCTTTTTGGTAGTGTCGGATACTATTGTTCTGTTTGAATTTCTGTTGTTTCCAAAATTACCTTTTAGTGGCGCTCCCTCATCAATGGGAATGGGTTGGCGTTGGCAAAAAGCTGCCAAGCAAAAAAACAACATTAACAAAGAAAGGATACTTTTTCTCATTACATCATTATAGTTGCGCTACTAGTTCTTTAAAAATATTTGTAAGTTTTGGTTCAGCATCTTTAGCTGCTTGTAATACTTCCTCGTGGGTAATAGTATTTTCTTCATCTCTTATACCAAGGTCTGTTATTACACTCATAGCAAATACGGGCAATCCTAAATGCACCGCAGCTATTACTTCTTGCACTGTACTCATACCTACTGCATCTCCACCTAATATTGCTAGCATTTTATACTCTGCTCTAGTTTCAAAAGTAGGGCCAGTAACGCCTACGTATACACCATATTTAAGTTCATACCCTGAGGTTGCTGCTATGGTTTTTACTTTAGCTATTAAATCTTTTTTATAAGGCTCACTCATATCTGGAAAGCGAGGGCCAAATGCTTCTTCGTTTTTACCCAATAATGGATTTATGGTAAGCTGACTTATATGGTCAGTTATAATCATTAAATCTCCCACTTTAAAACCCTTTTGCATACCACCTGCAGCATTGCTTATGAGCAATGTTTGTATACCTAAATATTTCATTACCCTTATTGGAAAAACAACTTCTTGCGTGCTATAGCCTTCATAATAATGAAATCGACCAGCCATAGCTACTACTTTTTTTCCGCCTAGCTCACCAAAAATAAGTTTGCCACTATGTCCCTCTACTGTGCTTATCGGGAAATTGGGTATTTCGCTGTAAGATATTTCTTTTTCTATTTTTATTTCTGATGTAAAACTGCCTAAACCACTGCCTAAAACTATTCCAACAGTTGGCGTATCCTTGTACAATTGCTTAATGTAAGAAACAGCTGCTTCTATTTTTTGTAATATCTCTGACATAAATAGGTATAAATTATAAGTTTGCTAAAGCGGCAAAAATACATGCTTTAGCTTGGTTATAAAAATTGAAGTGTAGGTTTTTAACATAGGCTTATGTAAAAAACAGGAGTTTTTTAGAATAACCTCGAAGTTTATTAAAAGTATAAAAATTATTAAAAAGATTAATAAAGACAAACTATTTAGTCAATCTACAAAAACCTTCCCTTACACCCTTTTACTTTTTTTATTCTTTTTACTAGGTAGTAATTCTTTGTATACCGATTCTACAATGCCACTGGCCAACTTTTTTATGGCTTTTTTATCAGTTATATATTCTAAATCTTTTTTGCTACTAATAAATCCAAACTCTAGTAGTATGCTTGGGTATCTTCCAGCACATATCATCCATATTCTATCATTTCTCACTTTTAATTTTCTGTGGCGCATTTCAGGAAACAAACCTGCTACTTTATTTGAAAACGTAGTGGCAATTTTTTCTGCCCTTGCTTTATTGGGGTTTAATATTGAAATGGTATCTTTTTCATTCATTTTTGTTACTAAACTATCAGATATTGCCATTTCAAAACCATTGCAAGCAGTATCTTTATCATAATTAATATGCACTGTCAAAAGCATATCCGGATTGTAAGTATTAGCATAGTTTATTCTATCATGTCTATGTATATCTTTATCCGCTGGCCTTGTTTGTATTACAGAAACTTTATTGGTATCTATAAGAGACAATACAGCATCTACAATTTTTCTGGTTACATTTTTTTCGTATAAATTTAAAGAGTCGTTTATTGCACCAGGGTCTAATGCTCCATGCCCTGCATCTAAAATTAAAACTGGTTTTTTCTTTACTTTAAAATGTGATACAATTTTAAAGTAACTTATTTGTTTTAAGGGTAGAGGTTTTGTGCAACTACTCAAAACAAAAACCAATAAAAAAATAATAAATCCTTTCATCAATTAAATGTAAATTTTGATAATGCTGGAAAGTTATAATTATTTGCTTGTACATTTTATTTTTTTAACCTAAAGAATACTTAATAAAATGATAAAGTTTGCAAATTTAGCAATGTATATCAAAATGTTGTATCCTCTTTTAGTAAATTTTATTGGTTTTATTTCCTTCTTATACAAGTTATTTTAGGCAAGGTTTTCCTTATCTTCGCAAAAATTTTTCTATATGAATCTTCACGAATATCAAGCTAAAGAATTATTAAAAAAATACAATGTGCCCGTACAAGAAGGCGTAGCATGCAGTACAGTAGCAGAAGCAGAGGAAGCTTACCGTTTTATAAACACAACTTACGGAAGTAAGTTTGCAGTAGTAAAGGCGCAAATACACGCTGGTGGACGTGGAAAAGGCAGCATTGTAGGTAAAGAGCAGCGTGGAGTAGCCGTAGCAAAAAACGCAGAAAGTGTAACTACTATTGCTACCAATTTATTAGGCGGTACATTGGTTACAAATTTTACACAGTTTTTAAAAGCGTTACCGCTAAGGCCGAGGTTAAAAGCAATTTTACGTGCCTGAAAACCTTGTAACA
>JAYVID010000235.1:0-3531 GCA_043770525.1 Ferruginibacter sp. | reverse complement strand
AAGATTTACGAACAATGGCTTTCGAAGACATATTGAATGAGTCTTATGAATCAGGTAAAATTGAACCCGTTTTTTGTGTTGGTATTCACTGTGCACCTGATAGAAAAAATGAGTATGGCACTGCAAATATTTTGGATTACAAGGGTAGAGGAGCAAAGGCAGGTCTTTATACGAAATTTATTTTGCAAGAATTAATTCCTTTTATTAGAAAAAAGTACGAGATAATATCTTTTAAGGAAAAATCATTTGCTGGATTTTCTTTGGGAGGCCTTTGTGCTTTAGATATAGTTTGGAATAATGCAAATGAATTTTTTAAAGTAGGTGTTTTTAGCGGCTCTCTTTGGTGGAGAGATAAGGATCAATTAGACCCAGATTTTGATGAGGAAAAAGATCGTATTATGCAAAAACAAATAAGGGAAGGAAATTATTTTCCTTGGCTTAAATTTTTCTTTGAGGTAGGTACACAAGATGAAACAGCAGATAGAAATAACAATGGTGTCATTGATGCTATTGACGATGTAGTAAGTGTAATAAAAGAACTGCGTTTAATAGGTTACAAAGAAAAAGATATTGAATACCTTGAAATGAAAGATGGTAAACATGATGTGCCTACTTGGGCAAAATCTTTTCCAAGTTTTTTAGAATGGGCATGGGGTAAAGTTTAAGCTATTCATAAACTTCTAAAGAAAGTAAGCCTCCTTGCAAGATATCTTTATGTTTAATAGAAAGTACGGGTATATCTTTTCCATTTAAAGTTATTTTATAAATACGTGCTGCTTCGCCATGCTTTTTTATTTTGTTTACTTTTAAGATGAGTGATTTATTGTTGGGTAATTTTATACTTGCTTCATTTATTAATGGATATCCAAAAACATATTCACCACTTGCTGGGTTCATAGGATACATACCTAGCATAGTCCATATAATCCAAGCACTCATTTGCCCACAATCATCATTTCCACTTAATCCTTCTGGTCCTACTTTATACAAACTATCTGCAACTAGTTTTATTTTTTCCGCAGCTTTTTGTGGATAGCCTAAGGCAGTGTACATATAAATAATATGGTGGCTAGGTTCGTTGCCATGAGCATATTGGCCTATTAAGCCACTTACATCAGCACTTACATTATCGCCATGTAGCTCAGATGTAGAGCTAAATAAAGCGTCTAATTTTTGTACTAATTTTTCTTTGCCACCATATAAATTTTCAAGTCCATCTACATCGTGTGGTACAAAAAAACTATGTTGCCATGCTGTGCCTTCTACATATTGTCCTTCAAAACCATGCTCACTTTTTAATGGGTCAAAAGGTTCTACAAAATTTCCATCACTATTTTTAGCTCTCATAAATCCAGAGCTTGTATCAAATAATTTTTTGTAACTGTTACTACGAGCCATAAAAAGATTGTAGTCTTTTTTGTTATTTAATTTCTTTGCTACTTGTGCAATACACCAATCATCATAAGCATATTCTAAAGTTACGGTAACACTCCAGCCAGCTTTATCTTGTGGCAAATAGCCATACTTTATATATTCCTGTGTACCTCTTTGGTTTTGAAAAGCACTTTTTCGCATTGCTTCGTAAGCTTTATTATAATCAAAGCCTTTTATATTTTTTAGCATTGCATCTGCAATAATTGGTATGCTGTGGTAGCCTGTCATGGTGTTGGCCTCCCAAGTACTCAAATCCCAAACTGGTAATAATCCATTATCATCGTATAATTGCAGCATACTATTTATCATATCTGGCAATCTATCGTTTTGTGTAAAAGTAAATAATGGGTTGAGTGCTCTAAATACATCCCACTGCGAAAAAACGGTGTACTTGTTTTTCCCTTTTGTAAATTTTAATTTTTTATTGTCATGAGTTTGGTAAGTACCATCGGCATCGCTATGTATAACAGGAGCTAAGCAAGTATGGTACATTGCGGTGTAAAATTTTGTAAGCACTTCCTTATCATTACTAACTATTTTTATTTTACTCAATTCATTTTCCCATTTTGCTTCTGCCAATTTTTTTGCTGCTTCAAAATTTATTGTAGGGTTTTGTTTTAGTTCTTTAATAGCATTTTCAATACTTACATTGCTTAGTGCAATTTTCATTTCAATAATGTTATGTGTACCATAAGTAACTTCAGCTTTTAGTTTTTTTCCATAATAAGCCCTTTGCGTTCCAGTGGGTTTTCCGGTGGTATCATTATAGACTGCCCATACTTGTGGCGGATGATTAGACTTTACTGCGAAATAAACTTTTTGCCCTTTTGCCCATCCAGTACTGTATCTATAACCAACTATGATTCCGTCTTTTTGCAATTCAATCATATTTTCTGTTGCCTTATCCCAATTAATGGCAAAACCTAAATCAAATTGAATGGAATTTTGTTTATCAGGAAATTGATAACGGTGAAAACCTATTCGTTCTGTTGCAGTAAACTCAGCAGAAATTCCGTTGTCTAATTTTACTTTATAATATCCTGGGCTAGCTAACTCGTTGCTGTGCTTAAAAGAATATTTAGGTTTTTCAGTAGTTACGAAATACAAAACGGGCATCACTGAAATATCACACCAATCCCCTATGCCTGTGCCGCTAAGGTGAGTGTGGCTAAAACCTGCAATACTATCACTGCTGTAATGGTAGCCACTGCTCCAGTCCCAACCTTCGGTACCATTGTCTGGACTAAGTTGTACCATGCCAAATGGAACAGTAGCTCCTGGATATGTATGCCCATGACCGCCTGTACCTAAAAAAGAATCTACGTATTTGGTGAGTTTTTGTGCTGAGCAAAAGCTGTAGGTTGTAAATAATAAAATTACTATTGCATATTTTTTCATAAATAATAAATTCATAAGCAACTTAATAAAAAACAACCACAATAAACTAATTGTTTTTAAATTTTTTAATTAACTTTCGAATTATATATATTAAATAACGAAAATATTTTTTAGTGTCAGAAAAAATAAATAAAAATCGCCATCCTGCTTTTTGGATTCCTACTACTTGGGTTGCAATGGGTTTACCTTTTGTAGCTCTATCATCTGCTAGTGTAATCATGTATAAAAATATGGGTATTTCCGATTCAAAAATTGCTTTTTGGACTTCACTTATTATGCTTCCATGGACATTAAAACCACTTTGGGGACCATTTTTGGAAATGTTTAAAACCAAAAAGTTTTTTGTTTACTGTACACAGGTCTTTACTGGTTGCATGTTTGGGTTGATTGCGTTGAGTTTACAAGCTCATTATTTTTTTGCAATTTCTATAACTTTATTTTCAATAGTTGCTTTTAGTGGAGCAACGCATGATATGGCTGCAGATGGTGTTTATTTAAATGAACTTACTCCTAAATTACAGGCACAGTATGTAGGATGGCAAGGGGCATTTTATAACATTGCAAAAGTATTATCTGGTGGTGTGTTAATATATATGGCAGGTGAATTAGAAAAAAAATATAGTATTGCTAATGCATGGATGGTGGTAATGTTTGCTTACGCCATTATTATGATTTTGCTTGGACTTTATAATATGAAAG
>JAYVID010000234.1:0-8356 GCA_043770525.1 Ferruginibacter sp. | reverse complement strand
CCTGAACAAAAAGAACATTTTAATTTATTAAAATATTCATCAGAACACATGCTCAATTTAATAAATGATGTACTAGATTTTAGTAAAATTGAAGCAGATAAATTGGAACTTGAAAAACAAGTTTTTAATGCAAATGATTTTCTTAATAAAATTCAAAACTTATTTGCAAGTCAGTTTGCAAAAAAAAGGATTGCCTTGGAGTTTGATTTAGATGAAAAACTAAATAGATATTTCTTAGGTGATGAAACAAGGCTTAGTCAAGTACTGAGTAATCTAATAGCAAATGCACTTAAATTTACGGATAATGGAAAAGTTGTAGTTACGGCTAAAATTGTAAAATCTACCAGTAAAAAAGCCTCCATTTATTTTTCTGTAAAAGATACAGGGCTTGGTATTACAGCAAAGCAACAAGAAATTATTTTCTTAAGTTTTACACAAGGTGATACAACAACTACACGTAAGTTTGGCGGTACTGGACTTGGGTTGTCTATTAGCAAAAATATAATTGCAAAGTATAATGGAGAGTTACAAGTAGAAAGTAAAAAAGGAGAGGGTAGTAATTTCTTTTTTACAATAGAGCTAGAGCTGAATTTAAATAATAAAAACTTTGTAGATGAAAAAATAATGAGTACGTTAAGAAATTTAGACAATATAAATGTACTTATAGCAGAAGACAATCAAATAAACATGTTGGTTGCAAGAAAATTTTTGAAGAAATGGAATATTACACCAGCAGAGGCTTTAAATGGTGTTGAAGCTTTGAAAATATATAATGAGCAAGAATTTGATGTATTATTAATAGACCTTGAAATGCCAGAAATGGACGGATATGAAGTAATCAAAGAAATACGAAAAAGCAATTACGATATTCCTGTAATAGCGTTTACAGCGGCCCTATATGATAATATGCATTCTGATTTAATAAACAAAGGTTTTACAGATTATATTCAGAAACCATTTAGACCAGAAGATTTGCATACAAAACTAGCCAAGTATGCAACACAACTAGTGTAGCTATACTATTTTACAATTTTGTATATTGGGTACCTATTATGAGACTTTTCATAATAAGGAGAGTTTTTATAAATAAAATCTAATTGTGCATTTGCATTTTTTGCAAAAGCTGTATCGCTCTTTTTTTTCTCTTCTAATTGTTGTTGTAAAATTATGTTTGTTTTTAAATAAGCAGCCGCAAGTTCTTCCCACCTATAATCACTATAGCCTTCTTTTTGTTGTAAAATAGCATCAAAAAAATTCCAAACAAAAAAACCATCATCACCAGTTGGTTCAAGCATTTCTATAATATATCTGTTGTTTGGTTGGTTCATATTTATCAACCAACCTCCTGCTAAAAATTTTATGCTATCCATTTTTTCAGATATTTTTACTTGGCCATTGGGGTGGTGTTTTTCATAAGAAATTGTTCTACTTTTATACGATTCAATTTTGTAAAGGCTTACAAAAATAGTAGTGTCTTGTTTTATTTTTTGTAATGCTACACTATTTAGTCTTAGTCTTTCTATAACATCTTTCCATCCTGCAGGTATAATGTATGCCAAAGGTTTTTCTACAACAATATCTGGCTTGTAGTAATTGTAAAATGAAACATTTTTGGTATAAGGCTTTAAATGGTTATAATACATTCTTGGTAAGCCTGTAGCTTCGCTTATTGTTGTATCTTGGGCATACCCCTTAAAAATAATTTCAGATTTTTTTGTTTTATCTATTACCCATTTCAACGGAAATGTTTGTTGCAATTTCACTTCTTCCGCTGCTTTTATTTTGGTATTTATTATTTCATTTGCGAGCAATGAAGATTGGGAAATAAAAGTTTGCATTAAATCATAAGTAGCGGTAACCCTTTCTTTATATGGTTTTAGCATGTGTGTTTCTGTAATAAACGAAAAGCAACCAAACAAAGCAGCATACCCACTACTATACCTCGGTGTTTCATAAAACATATCAATGCCTTTATCAAAATTGGCAGTTTCAAATTCTACATAAGGTATAAGATCCCATTTTTTTTCTTTCATTCCATTATATATTGCTGGCTCAAATGTATTGCGTAACCATATTCCATTTACGTTTCCAAGTTTTTCATATTGTGTTGTAATCAGTGTAATGGTATGTTGAAAATCAGCTCCATCGCTCACATGGTTATCAATAAAAATGGTTGGCTTAAGCCAATGAAATAATTGAGCAAATGATTTTGATTCTCTGCTATCATTTTTTGTAAAATCTCTATTCAAATCTAAGTTTTGTGCGTTGCCTCTAAAGCCGTACGCTATTGGTCCATTTTGGCTTACACGGCTATTGGTATTTCTGTTTAAAGCGCCACCAATATTGTAAATGGGTATTATTGCAAGTACAACATTGCTAGGTAAAATTATTTTTTTATCTTTTATATCTCTTACAAGTATCATACTAGCATCTACACCATCAGGCTCACCAGCATGTATTGCATTGTTTATAAGAATTACAACTTTATTTTGTGCATGCCATTGTGTAGGGTTAAATTTTTTATCGCTACTTACAAGTACTAAATGTAATGGATAGGATGCATCTGTTTCTCCCATTTCTTTTACTAAAATATTGTCTGCTGTTTTGTCTAGTCCTTTATAAAAATTAAGTGTTTCAAAATAGGTTGCTGTGGCAGTACCATTGCTTTTTTCAAAAATAGTTTGCTGAGCAAAACAGCATGTAATTAAAAAACAACTCATCAAGGTTAATACAAATTTCATTTTTCAAAAATAGGTTTAAAATGGGGCATAAAAAAAGCCTTGCTGTTATTGCAAGGCTCAAAATTAAAAAGTTGATTACTTCAGTATAATAAATGTTTCATTTATTACTTGTTTATCGTTTACAATTTTTACAAAATATCTTCCTGTTGTTAAGCGCTGAGCATTAATACTAAAATAATATTCATTTGCTTTGGCAATTTCATTTAAAACAACTCTTCCTTGTACATCGGTAATTTGAATGTTACTATTTTTTATTAAAGCCTCTTTAAGTCTAATATTAATTTTATCAGTTACTGGATTGGGAAAAATAAATGCATTGGTAATGCTGTTGTTTAAATTTACATTTATTATCAAACTGTACTTATGCTTTCCATCATTATCAACCATTTTTAACCTGTAAAAAGCGATTTTAGTTTTAGGTAAAAAATTATCTTCAAAATTATAACTGTTATTACCCAAGCTGCCCCTAAAAGATCCTATGGTTTTAAAGTTTGAACCATCTTCACTTCTTTCTATTTCAAAACGATTAAAACCAATTGCATTTTCTGCTATCCATTTTAAGTAAACATTGGTGCCATTGTTTTTAGCTTCAAATTTTAATAAGTCTATTGGTAAAGCCAACCCACATGCTGTAGACCATATTTGACCTACATATTCAGGATGATCCACAAAAGGGTTTCTGTTACCTTGAAAGCCGTAAACTGTATTATTTCTATCAATTTCTTTTGTACTAACTGGGTCTTGATTATGCCATTGAATGAGCATTTTTAAATAATCAATTTCTACAGAAGGGTATGTAGTTCCATCCATTACCACATCTCCACCAGCTTGTAAACTTTCCCATGTTGGTTGTTCAGCTTGATAACGTGTTACCATATATAATGTAGCTCTTGCAAGATCTCCTTTATACGCATCTATTGGCTCAAACACCGGCCCAGTATAGCCAGGGAATACCAAAGAAGAAGAACCCAGTTTACTGCCATTTGAAGTAGTTGTAGTTGCAGTTGCCACTTTACCATAAGGGTAGTTGCTTCTAAGACTATTTACGTCCATATCGGTTGGGTAAAGATGATATAAATCTGCACCAGGAAAATTAGATGTACTGCTAGAAGCAGAAAACCAACTATTAGGGAAGCTATGTTCTTTATTCCAGCCGTTTCCTTCACCATCGCTACCACTTCCAATATTAAATTGTGCGAAAGTAAATGTGTAAGGATCTGCTCCATTTGGATTATCAGAATACATGTCCCAAACTATTGTAGCAGTTCCTGCATCGTTTAACCGATCATCTGTAGTTAGCATTTCAATGTTATCTAAGCCACCATAATTATTTTGTGTATGCCCTGTTGTTATAATTGTGCTTACTGCAGTTTTTAGCAGAGCACAAGTAAGCCCAATAGCTGCATCGTAATAGCCAGTAGGAATTCCTGTAATGTTAGTGGTTGTGCTACTTCCATCAGCAAAGCTGGTACTATAAACTGGAGCTGTACCTGTGCAACCATCATTTGCAGCAAATACATAAAAATAATAAGTTGTTGCAGGTGTTAAAGTGCTTGCTACAAAGGTTGTTGCAGTTGTAAATGTTTCTACTGTTCCATTTCCTATAGCTTGCCCCGAAGTATAAATCGTGCCATCTGTTGGTGCGGCCCCAAGTGGAGGTAGTGCAGCACTTCTAATTATTAAATACTTGCTAGCACCAGTTCCTATAAAAGAGCCGCTAATACTTGTATTAGTTGGGGTAAGTGTAATGGGGTTGTTTGGTGCAGCTGGAGTAGTACAAGCTGGTATTGCCAAAGTTGTTGCATTGTTTGGCGTTGGATAACTAGTTACATTGTAATTAGCACCACCACTACATGCTACATCATTGTATGCAAATACATAATAAAAGTATGTTGTAGTTTGGCTTAATCCTATATCTGTAAAACTTGTGCTTGTGCCATTTGCAATAACTGTTCCACCACCTAATGTACTGTTTATAGTATAAGTAGTACCATCCGCTGGTGTTGCCGTTAATGTATTTGAGGTAGATCTAATAACAATATATTTATCAGCAGTAGTGGTTGTATATGAAGCTCCAATAGAACTTGCAGTGATGGTGCCAAAAGTGAGTGCAGTAGGTTGAGATGCAGGTTCTACACAAGGGGTGCCACTATTAGCTGTCCAAATTATATTATCAAGTGCAACTCTATTTGTATTGCTAGTTCTTAATTCCAAAGTAAAAGTGCCACTTATATTTACAGGTATTGTAACAGTTGTAGCAGCAGTATTGCTTACCGTTAGCGTGGTTCCATATTGTGTACCATTAACAAATAATGCGATTGTTCCATTTCCTGCATAGGCTCTTGCATAAGTAAAAGTTACATCCGCACAACCATTTACTATTCCTATACAACTAACTTTACCAGTGGCATTTCTAATTACAATATATTTTGCAGTAAAACCTGTAAGTCCAGCATCTGTTGGGCTATCCGTTCTTCCATTAATGGCAGTCCATGTTTGGGCATTATCACCCATCCAAGTTCTATCAACATAGCTTGCGGGGGTAGTAGCAGTTGGTGTATTAGTAAAAGTTTCTGTTCCTTGGGCAAAAAGGATTGCCGAAAAAAAAATAAAAATTAATAGGGAGTAAATTTTCTTCATAAATTTATTTTTGTATGTAAATGTACTAAAAATCCATGCAGATTGTGTCAATTAAATATCAACAAAAAACCCGTAAATATTGCTATTACGGGCTTTTGTTAAACTTATAAAAATGAAAATTATTTTGCTAATGCATTGATTCTTTTAGCCAACTTACTTTTTAAGTTTGCAGCCTTGTTTTTGTGAATAGTACCACGCTGAGCTAATTTATCTATCATCGCTTCTACAGAAGGTTGTTTTGTAGTTGCTTCTGTTTTATCGCCTAAAGCTTTAATATCACGTATTGCATTACGAGTAGTTTTACCGTAGTAACGGTTACGCTCATTGCGTTTTGCACTTTGTCTTACGTCTTTCTTGGTTGCTGCGTGATTTGCCATTATTCTTATTTTTGGAGTGCAAATGTAGGATTATTTTTTAGATTATCATCATCTGCCCCAACAATATTTTAGTTTAACCCTAATTTTTGTTTAATTTAAGTGAAAACTTGCCTTTTTTAAGGCTTTTAAATCCGATATTTGCAGCCAAAATGAGAGTAAAGTTGAAGGTTTAAGGTTCAATGTTCAAGGTTTAAAGTTCAAAGTTCGTTTTTGAAAGTTGAAAGTCTCATTTATAAATATCTAAAATCTAATGTCTTTTATCTAAATACTAAGTACTAAATACTCAATACTAAACAGAATGAAGGATTTTCAATACATTACCAATGCTCACCCATCTTATATAGAAAACCTATACAACGATTTTGTGGCCAACCCCGAAAGTGTGGATGCAGATATGAAAAAATTCTTTGAAGGATTTGATTTTGCTGTGGGCAATGGTATGGTAGCAAATGGAAAACCTGCTGCTGAAACAAATGGCTTATCGGCAGTTTCATCGGCATCTACCATTTCTGTAGGTAATTTAGATAAAGAATTTTCTGTTTACCAACTCATACAATCGTACAGAAAAAAAGGGCATTTAATAGCCAATACAAATCCGATAAAGAAAAGAAAAGACAGAAATGCAGGTTTAGAATTATCTAATTTTAATTTGAGCGACGCAGATTTGACTACTGAATTTGATGCAGGAAAATTTTTAAACCTTGGTAAAACAAGTTTACAAAATATTGTAACGCATTTGCAAAAATCATACACACATCATGTAGGGGTGGAGTACAGCGCATTGAATGATATTAAAAAAATACAATGGCTTGCTAATGAAATGGAAGTTGGTTTTCACAAACCACTTTCTATTGAGCAAAAAAAACGCATTCTTCAAAAATTAAATGAAGGTGTAATGTTTGAAAAGTTTTTGCATACAAAATATATTGGGCAAAAACGTTTTAGCCTAGAAGGTGGAGAGAGTACGATTGCAGGGCTTGATGCCATCATAAATACAGGTGCAGAACATGATGTGCAAGAAGTAGTAATAGGTATGGCACATAGAGGAAGATTAAATGTATTGGCAAATGTGATGGGCAAAACCTACGAACAAATTTTTACAGAATTTGAAGGTACTGCTACTCCTGATACTACCATGGGCAGTGGTGATGTAAAATACCATTTGGGTTTTAGCACACAAACTGATACTACGAATGGCAAAAAAATAAATTTAAAATTGTGTCCTAATCCTTCTCACTTAGAAACCGTGGACCCTGTGGTAATGGGCTTTGCACGCAGCAAGGCAGATGTGTTGTACAATTCTGATTTCGATAAAATATTACCAATACTTATACATGGCGATAGCTCCGTAGCAGGGCAAGGTGTGGTGTACGAGGTATTGCAAATGAGCGACCTCAAAGGATATTATGTAGGTGGTACAATTCATTATGTTATCAATAATCAAATTGGTTTTACTACCGACTTTGATGATGCCCGTAGTGCAGATTATTGTACATCGGTAGCGGCTATGGTGCAAGCACCCGTGCTACATGTAAATGGCGATGACCCCGAAGCTGTGGTAAAAGTTGCTGAAATTGCAACAAGGTACAGGCAAGAATTTAACAGCGATATTTTTATAGACATGGTATGCTTTCGCAGGCACGGGCACAATGAAGGCGATGAACCAAAATTTACACAACCTGCATTGTACAGCCTTATAGACAAGCACATGAATGCACGTGAGGTATATACGCAATACCTTATGGAAAACGGTGAGCCTGATGCAAAAGTTTTAGCAAAAGAAATGGAGCAAAAATTTTTGGCAGACTTGCAAGAAAGATTGGATGAGGTAAAACAAAATCCATTGCCATACAGTTTTTCAAAACCTGAATTGTGGTGGCAACAAATGCGTAGAGCTACTGCAGATGATTTTAA
This sequence comes from Ferruginibacter sp., assembly GCA_043770525.1. Lineage (GTDB taxonomy): Bacteria > Bacteroidota > Bacteroidia > Chitinophagales > Chitinophagaceae > Ferruginibacter. The sequence goes on along the minus strand of JAYVID010000234.1, from coordinate 684 downwards.
AACATCGCCTGTTACTGCCATAAGCGCAGAGCAAGTAAAAACATTGTTTGATGGATTAATGAAATGGCCCGACAATTTTAAACCATTAAAAAAAGTAGAAAAATTATTATCAGATAAAATAAAATTATTTACAGATAATCAAAAAATAGATTGGGCTACAGCAGAGTTGCTCGCTTATTCAAGCTTGTTGGTAGATGGTAAAGATGTGCGCATGAGTGGGCAAGATGTGAAGCGTGGTACTTTCAGTCATCGCCATGCAGTGATATATGATGAAAATACCAACGAAGGGTACAACCGTTTAAATCATTTTACAGAAACACAATCGCCCTTTAGAATTTACAATTCATTGCTGAGTGAATATGCGGTGCTTGGTTTTGAATATGGCTATAGCATGGCAAACCCAAATGCACTTGTATTGTGGGAAGCACAGTTTGGCGATTTTGTAAACGGTTGTCAAATTATTATTGACCAATTTATAGCTGCTGCCGAAACAAAATGGCAACGCATGAATGGTGTTACACTATTGCTACCACATGGTTACGAAGGACAAGGCCCTGAACATAGTAGTGCAAGAATGGAGCGTTTTTTACAGCAATGCGCAGAGTTGAATATGGTAATTACAAACATTACTACGGCTGCAAATTTCTTTCACATGCTACGCCGCCAAATGGCTTGGCCGTTTAG
>JAYVID010000233.1:0-53234 GCA_043770525.1 Ferruginibacter sp. | reverse complement strand
ACAAATACGACGGTACTAAACGATATACACAGCACAATGTAGCCAATGCAAATGCTACGGGTTTTGGTGCAGCGGCAGATGATTATGCCGAGCGGGGTATCGATTTAAATGAGCAACTGATACGCAATAAGCCCGCTACTTTTTTTATGAAAGTATGTGGCAGCAGTATGATACAGGCAGGTATTGCAGATGGTGATGTGGTAATTGTAGATAAAAGCTTAAAACCACAAAATGGTAAAATTATAATAGCTGTGCTAGAGGGCGAAATGCTTATACGCCGTTATGAAAAAACATTTAATAAATTATTTATAGTAGCAGAAGCCCCCAAAGTAGCCCCTATAGAAATAACAGAAGTAACCGATTTTAAAGTATGGGGCGTAGTAACATGGGTATTAAAAATGATGTAAAGTTTAAACCAAACAACTGCTATTTTTAAACAAGTACTTTATAACATAATCTTATAAAAAATTAATGATATGAAATAACAAACTGTGCTTAATATTGCATACAAGACTAACCGTTTATATGGCAAAGAAAGTGCAGGGCTTTGGTAGATCAGTATTTTACTTTATAGTATTCTTAGGAGTATTAGCTGTAGGAGCCAATTATATTAGAGATCGTTTTTTTAGACCAGGTTTTGTGCACTACTCAGCATTTGGTATAGACATTCCAGCAAATTATAAAATACATGGTATAGATGTAAGCCACCACCAAAATGATATAGATTGGACATTGGTAAAACAAATGAAAGTAAAAAACATTGCCATTGGTTTTGCATTTATAAAAGCTACTGAGGGTGTTAGTGTAAATGATGATATGTTTAAAGAAAATATGGAAGCCGCAAAAGATGCTGGCATAGCAAGGGGTGCATATCATTTTTTTATTGCAAGCCGAAGCGGCAAATTACAAGCAGCTAATTTTATAGATGCCGTTACCTTAAAACCCGGCGACTTACCACCTGTACTAGATGTGGAGCAAGTAAATGGTGCATCTGTACTTGACTTGCAAGAAAGAGTAGCTGATTTTCTTAATGCTGTAGAAAAAAAATATAAAGTAAAGCCCATTATTTATTCCAATGCCGATTTTTATAAAACATTTTTAGCTGGTCGTTTTGATGATTACCCGCTTTGGGTGGCACATTATTTGGTAAAAGATAAACCACGCATAAATCGTAATTGGATTTTTTGGCAACACAGCGAAAGTGCACATGTAACGGGTGTTAGAACCAATGTAGATTTTAATGTGTTTAATGGTGATAGTTCAAATTTTAAAAAACTATTAATAAAATAAAAACGTAATAGTGTTTTTCATAATTAACTTTATGCCATGGGAATGGAAGACAATGCAAAAAACTTTTTGGTGCTAATCGTACAAACGGTTTCATCTGTCATACTTTGGTTGATGATGAATATTTTATTCGGCCTTTACTTAAAATATGGAATGTTTAGCACAAGCCCGAGTTTAATAAATATAGTTTACTATGTGATTTTTATTTTGGGTAGTTTCTTTCTTTTTAAATTTTTTAAAAAAAGGTGGCAGGCAATAGATTTGAATTAGCCAATGTTCCAATGTGCAAATTTCACAAATCATATTTTCCTTTAAAATCATAAGATTTAATTTTCTGAATTACAACAATTCCCCATTTGCACATCAGCAAATTTACCTATTTTCTCATTTGCCTTTTTAACTACTATGGTCCTGTATTATCACCCATTTCTTTTTTATTTTTCTAAATAATAAAGTAAACGCACCTCCTACATCACCTATGCTTCTTTTTAAATGCCACTTGCCTACTACGCTGTAATACATAACAGATAGGCGTTTCATACTTATTATTTCAAAATCTAGCTTGCCCATAGCAACTGTATCTGGGTAGCCTTTTTTATAATTTTCTTTTGTTTTATCAAAACCATAAGTAGGGCCATTTTTACCAATAAACATAAGCGAATCGCTGTGCCAATAGGTTTCCATGTACCTATCAATATCACCTGCATTCCATGCATTTAGTTGTTCTGCCATGGCAGCTTTTATCATATTCTCATCGGGGTTTTGTGCAAATACATTTGTAGAAAATATAAAAATGAGTGTAAGGAAAAATATTTTTTGCATGTTTAATTTTTTATTTGAAAGTAAACAATTTTTTGTTTTATACCAATTTTACATATTATTTAGTCCAATCGAATCTGCGTAAATCCTTTAAATCTGGGAGCTAAATTTTTTTATTGAATTATTTTTAGAATCAAATTGGTATTACACAAAAGGAAATCAACACCAATTGTATTTATATCTGTATAAGTGGCATTAAAAAACAACCAATACTTTTAGAGCAAGTAATATTAATGTAAATGATGTGGGGATGCACATTTGCTTTTTTTACAAAGCTTATAATTGGTATAGTGTGCACTTATAATTAAACCAACAGCAGGTAGCACAAAATAATTTTCTATAGGTAAAAAAAATTGCTTTGCAACCAATAATACAAACCCTATACAAAAAAGGATTATTGGAAAATTATTTTTGTGGTGTGTTTTATGCCCATGTACCAGTGCGTATACACCTACACAAAAAGCAAGTAAAATCATTCCCCACTCAAAAAAACTATTGTGAATAATGTTTACACCAAAAAGGGGTAAGCTAGTAATTGCCAATGGAAGCACCAAACAATGTATAGCACATGCTATAGAAGTTGCAATACCTAGTCCATCCCAATTTATTTTTAATTTCATGTAGGCTACAAAGATAATAATTTTTGCAATATTGTTGCAAATAATAAAACTCAATTGTAAATAGGTACGTAACTTTGATATGGGTTAAGGTTTGAGGTTACAGGTTTTTTAAATGCAACTTATATTTGTTTTTTTAAGGCCTTAAATCATTTTTTAATGTCTAATATCTATTATCTCAAGTCTATAAAATTTTATGAGTAAAAAAACAATTTTCTATATCGTTTTCTTCACATTGTTGCTAGTTGGTTTTTTGGCAGTGGTAATGAAGGATTACGATTTTAATGCCTCACCACTAGATGTTATAAACTCAGCTGTGCCAGCTTTTAGTTTTATCAATCAAGATGGTAAAACGATTAGCCAAAATGAAACCGATGATAAAGTATATGTAGTGGAGTATTTTTTTACAACCTGCGCAGGCATTTGTCCAAAAATGAATGCCAATATGCGTCGTGTATATGATGAGTATAAAGATAAAAACGACTTTATGATTATCTCACATACATGCATGCCAGAAGTAGATAGTGTACAAAGACTTAAAGCTTATGAGCGAAAAATGATAAATGGTGCATTAATAAAAGCAAGCGATGGATCTTATAGTATAAGTAATGCACCAGCTACTCAAAATTTATTAAATAGCAATTGGAATTTTGTAACAGGCAATAAAGATTCTTTATATAAAATGGCTAGGGTTGGTTATATTATAGACAACCAAAAACCTGATAGTACCCAAAATATTTCTGATCAATTTATACATACCCAATTTTTTGCCTTAGTAGATAGATACAGAAGGGTAAGGAGTATTTATGATGGATTAAAAGAAGACGAAATACAAAAATTATTACTTGATATAAAAAGTTTGATGAAAGAAAAAGTAGACCATACTAGATTTATGAGCGGCTTTAGTAATTCGCCTACTTAATAGAAAGAAACAACAATTTAAATTCACCAAGTGAATTAAAGTATATGCAAACACAACCAGATATTTTACGCCAATCAGGCTTAAGTGTAACAGATAGCAGGAAAAAAATATTAGATCTTTTTTTAGCATCTGATGGTGCATTGGCACATGCTGATATAGAAAAAAATACCGCAAATAGTTTTGATAGGGTAACTGTATATAGAACACTACAAACATTTGTAGAAAAAGGTATCATTCATCAAATTCCAACTACAGATAATTCTATTTTATATGCACTTTGCAAACATAATTGTGAGCAAGGTCACCACCACGATGACCATGTGCATTTTATTTGCAGCAGTTGCGATAAAACTATTTGTTTAGATGATGTTACAGTACCTAGTGTAAAATTGCCTAAAAATTTTACGAAACAACAAGCGGCTATGGTAGTAACGGGGGTTTGTGGTGAATGTGATTCAGTATTAATGTAAAGCAAGCTTATAAATAGCAACAATTAAAGGACATCTATTTGGATTATATTTTTTAGGTTAAAAATTAACGTCCTACTTCCATTTGTTTTACTATTTCCTCCAACTCTTTCACCCTTTTTTCCAACTCAGGCAATTTACGCAGTAGTGCTTGGCTACGCAATGCTGATGTAAATTCATGTGCAGGAGAGCCTGTAACAACTTGTCCAGGTGTTTTCATAGATTTGCTTACCCCGCTTTGCGCATTTATTTTACTACCGTCTGCAATTATAAGATGTCCAACAATACCTACCTGCCCACCTATCATTACGTTGTTACCTATTTTTGTACTGCCGCTTACGCCGCTTTGAGCCGCTATTACAGTGTTATGTCCTATTTCTACATTGTGGGCTATTTGTAAAAGGTTATCTAGCTTGGCACCCGCTTTTATAACTGTGCTTCCCATAGTGGCTCTATCTATAGTGGAGTTGCTTCCTATTTCTACATTATTCTCTATAATTACATTGCCCATTTGTGGTATTTTTTTAAAACTACCATCTGGCTCTGGTGCAAAGCCAAAGCCATCTCCACCTACTACTGTGCCTGCGTGTATAACAACCCTGCTGCCTATTATACAATCATGGTATATTTTTACGCCAGGGTGTATCACCGATTTTTCTCCAATAATAACATTATTACCAATATAGGCATTTGGGTAAATTTTTACACCATCGCCTATTACTACATTTTCTCCTATGTAAGCAAATGCACCTACAAATATATTATCACCTTTTTTTGCAGTAGCATGTATGTAAACAGGTTCTTGAATACCCATCATTTGTTGATCCTGCAATCTTTGATATTGTCTTAACAATAATGCAAAAGCGCTGTAAGCATCTGGTACACGTATTAATGTTGACTTGAGGGATTCTTTTAAAACTTGTGCTTCGTTTACAATTATAATATCTGCTTCTGTGCTATACAAATATTCTTCATATTTTGGGTTTGCCAAAAAGGCCAATTGCCCCGCTTTTGCTTCTTCTATTTTACCAAAAGAAGAAACAGCTACATCTGCATCACCATCTACAGTGCCTCCAATAATTTGTGCTATTTGTGTTGCGGTAAATTGCATTTGTTAAAATTAATTAATTACAGGCTTGGATAACAAATATAATATTTTTTGATATTGCTTCGCATACTTTCATTTATTAATGCATCATCCACTTCAGATATATTTTTTATACTGCCATCCTTATATAAAATTTTGATAGGGTTTTCTTCAAAATCATAAGTTCTGTTTACAACCTCCCCAGCATATACTAACCAGCTGGCATCTTCAATACTAACTTGCATTACTGCTGCTATAGATGCTCTTTTATCCAATAATGCTGCATCATCTTGGTAAGCATCTACATATTTTACTTTTAACAATTGCCTATCCAAAACTCCCTTACATAGTATAGACAATATTTTATCTTCATTGTTACACCAAGTTTTGATAGCCATCATTACATCTGCATCATCAATACTACAAAACTGCTCCAGTGTTACGTTTTCCAAAGGTTCGTTTATAAAAGTATTTAATGGTTGCTGGCATTGTGCACCTATATGCTTGGCTCTTTTTATAATACGTTGTAGCATTTGCTCTGCACTCACCACCGTTTTGTGTAAGTATACCTGCCTATACATAAGCCTACGAGCTATTAAAAATTTCTCTATGGAGTAAATGCCTTTTTCTTCTACCATCAATTCACCATTATGTACTGTTATCATTTTCAAAATACGATCATAAGCTACAGACCCTTCTATTACGCCTGTAAAAAAACTATCTCTAGTAAGGTAATCCATTCTATCTACATCTAGCTGGCCACTTACGAGCTGGTGCAAATATTTTTTATGATAATTTCCATTAAAAATTTCTAATGCTGTTTGTAATTTCCCTTCAAATTTTTTATTGAGATCTTCTATAATGAGTAAGGAAATTTTTTCATGATGAATACCCTGCGCCAACACTTGCTCAAGTGCATGTGAGTAAGGTCCATGCCCTACATCATGCAAGAGTATGGCTATTTTTGCTGCTTGTTGTTCTTTTGGAGTAATGTCTATACCTTTTCTGCTAAGCTCTTGTAATGCTATACACATTAAGTGATATGCACCCAGTGAATGATGAAGCCTTGTATGCACTGCACCTGGATATACTAGATGTGCCATAGCCATTTGCTGTATTCTGCGCAGGCGTTGGTAATAAGGATGTGCTATTATCTGAAAAACAAGTTCATCATCTATTGTTATAAAACCGTAAACTGGGTCGTTAATTATTTTGTGAAAAGGCATAATCAAAATTAAGCTTCATCATCTATACTATCGAAAAAATCTTTGCTATCAATAGTTGAAGATGGATTGGATTTCATTTCTGCAAGTCTTCTTCTACTTTCTATGATTTGCCATTGAGGAATTTCATTGGGTATTAATTCAATTGCACCATCAAGCATAAGCTTTTCTAAAATTGCAAATGCATAATCTTTTTTTATCGTTACTTGATATGTAATTGTATTCATAGTTGTATACTTTCAACACCAATATTTAATATTTAGATATCCCGCAGATTAATTTGTATAAACTATTTTTACAATAAATATAATTGTGTAAGATAAATCTAAAAAAATAAAAGGGCTCAACATTTACGAACTTTAAAGTCCCCCTGCGGGGGATTTAGGGGGCTAACACTCCCACAAAACTCCTCAACATATCCGCAATACCATTTGCATCTATTCCTATTTCATCATAAAGTTGTTTTGGAGTCCCGTGCTCTACCAATCTATCTGGTATACCCATTATTTTCACATCTGCCTTGTAGCCATGCTCATTCATAAATTCAAGCACTGCACTACCAAAGCCCCCCACTACAGTTCCATCTTCTACTGTTATTATTTTATTGAATTTTGCAAATACTTCATGTAACATTTCTTCATCTATCGGTTTTGCAAAACGCATATCATAATGCGCAGGGTTTATGCCTTCTTTTTTCACATCACGTATTGCTTCGGCAGCAAAATTTCCAGGGTGGCCAAAACTTAAAATAGCTATTTCCTCACCTTCTTTTAATTTTCGCCCAGTACCTATTTTTATTTCTTTCATTTCGGTACGCCACTCAGGCATAGTACCTTCTCCACGTGGGTAGCGTATAGAAAATGGCAATTGATTTTTTTCTAATTGTGCGGTATACATTAGGTCACGCAATTCACCTTCGTTCATAGGAGCACTCACTATCATGTGTGGTACGCAACGCATGTAGGCTATATCGTAACAGCCATGGTGCGTAGGTCCATCTTCACCCACCAATCCTGCTCTATCTAAGCAAAATATTACCGGTAGTTTTTGTATTGCTACATCATGCACTACCATATCATAAGCACGCTGCATAAACGATGAATAAATATTGCAAAACACTCGTAACCCCTGTGTAGCCATACCTGCACTCAAGGTTACTGCATGTTGCTCGCATATACCTACATCAAATGCACGATTAGGCATAGCTTCCATCATGTACTTTAATGAACAGCCACTTGGCATAGCTGGAGTAACCCCCATTATTTTGTCATTCTTTTCTGCTAGTTCAATAATCGTATGCCCAAATACATCTTGGTATTTTGGTGCTTGTGGCAAGTCGTATTTTTTCTTTACAATCTCACCCGTTACTTTATCAAACAAACCTGGTGCATGCCACTTTGTTTGGTCTTTTTCTGCAAGCTCATACCCTTTTCCTTTTACAGTTTTTATGTGCAGTAATTTTGGCCCAGGTATATCTCTAAGGTCTTGTAAGGTTTCAATAAGTTTATTTACGTTATGCCCATCTATTGGGCCAAAATAACGCAACTTCAATGCTTCAAAAAGATTGCTACTGCTGCTTACCATGCCTTTTAAACCATCAGTAAGTTTTGCCGCCATGCTTCTTGTAAAATCTTTTCCAACTGGAAGTTTGCCTAGCAAATTCCACACATCGTCTCTCACTTTATTGTAAGTGTGAGAGGTAGTAATATCAGTTAAATATTCTTTAAGCGCACCCACATTTGGGTCTATGCTCATGCAGTTGTCATTCAAAATAATAATCACATTGCTTTTTTCGATACCAGCATGGTTCATAGCTTCAAAAGCCATACCTGCCGTCATAGCACCATCACCTATTACTGCTATGTGTTGTCTATCGGTTTCGCCTTTGTATTGGCTAGCCATAGCCATACCAAGTGCTGCAGATATAGAAGTAGATGAATGCCCCACACCAAAAGTATCGTACTCACTTTCGCTTCGCTTTGGAAATCCACTTAGGCCATCTTTTTTTCTATTGGTAGGAAAAGCATCTCTACGCCCCGTTAATATTTTGTGCCCATAAGCCTGATGCCCCACATCCCATACGAGTTGGTCGTAAGGAGTGTTCATTACATAATGCAATGCCACCGAAAGCTCTACCACACCAAGGCTAGCTGCAAAATGCCCCCCATGAATGCTCACCACATCTACAATATATTGGCGCAACTCATCTGTAACTTGCTGCATTTGTTCTTTGCTGAGCTTTTTAAGGTCTGCAGGGCTGTCAATTTTGGCTAAAAGTGGTCCAGGGTTAATATTCATTTTGTTCATTTATATTACAAAATTAAACTTAAAATCATTATAATTTCTTTAAATATACGAGTATTTTACCATTTTAGCTTGATAAAAAATTTCAAATTACACCCTTATTTAATCGAGCATTATTTTGACTTTCTAGTATTTTCTTATTTTTTTTGTGGGGGGTAAATAGTTGTATATTTATAATCTAAACTATTTGCCATGAGAAAGATATTTTTACTTTTAACAATTACTTTTTCTAATTTTTTGTTTGCACAAAACACCCAATCTATTTACCAGCAACTTGCAAGTGTAAACGAACAATGGAAATACCAAAGTGATGTTAGTAATGATTTAAAAAATACAGAAGCTAAACCAATTGCCGAACAACAGCTTCTGCAATTTCATTTACAACAAACAGAATTATTGTTGCGAAATAGAGATGTTTCTAACTTATCTGCGGATTTAAAAAAACAAAGAGCAAAGAATTTAGACATTTTACATGGCTACTGGAAAAGAGGCTTATTTCCTATAAATGAAATGCATGAGGGTAGACAACCCTATTTTATTGATAAAGTAAACACCTATTGTGCTGTAGGGTATTTAATGCAACAAACAGGTGGAGATGAAATTGCAAGGGATATAAAAGCAACACAAAATTTTAGTTATTTATTAGATATCCATCATCCAAAACTAATGAACTGGGTTGCACATTCTGGATTAAGTATTGATGAATTGGCTTTGATACAGGTACCGTATGCTGGCCCTGCACCTTCCTTAGTGATGGAAATGCATTATAACAATACTGGAACTGATGTAAATGAATACATAGAGGTAAGACAAGCTTTTGGAGGTTCCATACTTCCATTTGATAAAATATTATTTTATGACCAATCCAGTAATTTGTATAAAACACTTACTATAGCTCAAATGCAAACACAAGGAGCAGGAGGAGCAGGTGAGATGTATTTTTATACTTTTCCAGCTAATGAAAATTTTTCTGATATTGGATATTTTGAAATTGTAAATAGTGTTACTACAAATAAAGTATTGTCTAAAATAACTTATAATCAAAATTCTTAAAGTTATGAAAAGCTAACAAATGATGTTTACGTAATTGGAAATCCAACTTATGTTACTACTAATTTTAATGTTGGAGAGAGTGAAAGTACAGAGCAAGGCAAATCATTAACTTTCTGTGGTTTGTTTAATGGGCCTGGAAGTACAACTGTACAACCACTTGCTGCTACACGTGGTTCATTTAACTTATGCCTAGTAGCACCTATAAACCTTACAAAATTTGACTATATACTAAAAGACAATACAATATCAATTAATTGGCAAACAGCAAGCGAAAGTAATAGTGATTATTTTGATATTGAAAGAAGTGTAGATGGAATAAAATTTGAAAAAATTGGTAGTATTAAAGCTGCAGGCAATAGCACAACAACTAAAAATTATTCTTTTATAGATAGCAAACCAAACTATATAAATCATTATCGATTAAAACAAGTTGATCTAAATGGTAAAGTAGACTACTCAAGATTATTGTTTGCAAAAGTACCCCAAGCAAGCCCGGTAATTATTAAAACAAACCCTGTAAAAAATAATTTACAGCTACAAATAAGTATTGATCCTTCTAAAATAAAAAGCATTTTGCTATATGATTTTATGGGTAGACAATTAAAAACGATTAATGCTATTAGTAGGTATCAAAATGTAGATATATCTAACCTTGCAATAGGTAAATATTTATTACAAGTTGTTACTATAGACAATCAAGGTTACAATTTGCCATTTATAAAAGCGGAATAATTTTTTAATATAAATGGGTTTACTTTGTTGTCATGTCAATCTACTTTACATCTCTCAACAGCGGCAGCAATGGTAATTGCTACTACATAGGTAATGATACAGAAGCGGTGTTGATTGATGCTGGCTTGAGCTGTAGAGAAACAGAAAGGCGAATGGCAAAGCTTGGGCTAAGTATAAAAAATGTAAAAGCCATTTTTGTAAGCCATGAACATATAGATCATGTGCGTGGGCTTGCGGGTCTTACAGATAAGTACAACATGCCTGTGTATGTAACAGCTGCTACGCAAAAAGGTTGTTATCATTTAAAAGCAGAACATACCATTTCTTTTGAAGCTTTTGTGCCAATAACCATCGGCTCATTAAGTATAACCGCTTTCCCAAAATTTCATGATGCGGCAGATCCACATAGTTTTATTGTAACAGGTAATGATATAACGGTGGGTGTTTTTACAGATATTGGAAAGCCCTGCAAAAATTTAATACAATATTTTAAACAATGCCACGCTGCTTTTTTGGAGGCAAATTATGATACAGAAATGTTGGAAAATGGAAATTACCCTAGTTTTTTAAAACAACGAATAAGTGGTGGGGTAGGACACTTAAGCAATGCACAGGCGTTGGATTTATTTGTAAAGCATAAGCCAAGCTTTATGAGGCATTTGTTGTTGGCACATTTATCTAAAGAAAATAACGATGTGGCTTTGGTGCAGAAAATATTTGAGGTAGTGGATGAGAATGTGGAAGTGAAAGTGGCAAGTAGATACGAGGAAATGCCTCTAATTTTCTTAAATAATGGAAGGAATATACCTCAAATATTTATACCAAAAAAGAAAAAATTTGTAAAGCATGAAATGCAGTTAAGTTTATTTTAAAAAGTTGAAAAGTTGAACTTTCAACCTTGAACATTTATATCCCTTCCAACATTCCCACAACCCCTTCCTTCTTCAATATCAAATAACCCAATCTGTCATTACTTATACCTTCTTTTAACTGATAACTAAAACTAAGTTGATCATCTTTTACAGCAGTTTCAAAATAATGGAAACAAATATTGGGGTGTACTTTTAATTCATCGCCTATCTCATATAAGTGTGTAGAAAGTACGAAAATTGATTGCTTAATTTTTAGTAATCCTTCTATTACAGTGCTGCTACATTTCATAGCATCTTGCACATTAGTACCTTTAAATAATTCATCTATTAATATCAACCATTTTTTTCCATCGGTTACTTTTTGTACAGTGGCTTTAATACGTTGCACTTCGTTAAAAAAATAACTTTCGCCTTTGGCTATGTTGTCTATAACATTAATATTGCTGAGTATACCATCAAAAAAACTTAGCTGCATATTGGTAGCGGGCACACCCATACCAGTGTGGGCAAGGTATACCGCAGTACCAGCTGCTTTTATAAAAGTACTTTTACCAGCCATATTTGCACCAGTAAGAAATAAAAAATTAGTAGCTTGGTTTAAAGTAACATTGTACGAAACAGGGTTTTCCAACAATAAATGGTACAAATTAGTTGCCTGCACATTTGGTAAATTATCATGTAAAAATGTAGGCATACAAAGATTAAAATTTTCTACAGCCATTGCCATACCATACCATGCATCTAGCTTTCCAAAAATGGCAAGAAGATCTTGCATATTAAGCTTGTACTTATATTTTATAAAATGTGCTAGATCTAATACCTCAGGAGAAGTTAATTTTGATGCTTTTGTTCTTTCGCATAAAATATTGATGATGGGTTTGTTTAGTATAGACTGAGCATTTTCTAATTGTTTTTTTAACGGTTGAGGAGTTTCATCATTTAAGTAAAATGCTACTGCTTGTTGCATTCCTTTTAAAAAATCGAAACAATGCTTTGTTGAATATTTTACCAAATTATAATCATGCCCATGCAATAATTTATAACTAAAAGCAGCAATCGAAGAGGGGTTATAAGGTATTGGATCTATGTTGGATTCAAAAAACTTTTCTACAACCATTATGGTACCATTGCTAATTATTTGTGGCCAATGTTGTTTTTTATCTCTTATAAAACCAATGGTTTGTTGCACATTTTTTATACTTGCAATATCTGGCAAGGGGTTTAGTAAATTTAAACGCAGTTGTTCTTTACCCCTACTTGTATTGGTAAAATTTATTTTATTAAAAATAGAAAATTCATCTTCTCTATCAAATATTACAAGGTCTGCAAGGGTAGTTTTGTCTATCTCCATAAGTTAGTATTTAGTACTTAGTATTGAGTACTTAGTATTTAGATGGCCTCTTTTACTTTTAAGTTTATATTTTTTCGCAAATCTTTAAATATTTTTTTCTAAAAAACTACATCCTTTAAAATCATTAATGTAATTCGGGCTAGTCTTAATAACAAATACTAAGTACTGAACACTGTTATTTTGAACCCCAGTCTTAATACTAAGTACTCAATACTTTTATCTCACAAATTCCAATCTCTTTCCCACATTAGATGCATTTACTATTCCATTTTCATAAACAATATTTCCACTGACCATTGTTTTTTCAATACTAGCATTAAAATTAAACCCATCCAAAGGGCTCCAACCGCATTTGTATAAAATATTATTAGGAGAAATGGTGTAGTTATTTTGCAAATCAACCATTACCAAATCTGCAAAATATCCTTCTCTAATATATCCTCTATCTTTTATTTGAAAACAATCTGCTACCGCATGGCTCATTTTTTCTGCTATTTTCTCCAAGCTTATTTTACCTTCTTTGTGGTAATGAAGCATTAATTGTAAAGCATGTTGTACAAGAGGTAAGCCTGCATGTGCTTGTTCATAAGAACCTTCTTTTTCTGATAATAAATGTGGTGCATGGTCGGTGGCTATTACATCTAGTCTATCATCAAGCAAGGCTTGCCACAAAGATTTTTTATTATGTGCCGCTTTTATTGCAGGGTTGCATTTTATTTTATAACCAAGAGTTTCATAATCATCAGCTGTAAAATGTAAATGGTGTACACACACTTCTGCTGTTATTCTTTTATCTTTTAATGGTAGCATATTACCAAATAATTGTAATTCCCTTTCAGTAGAAATATGCAAGATATGCAAACGACTATCATATTTTTTTGCAAATTGTATAGCAGTTACAGAGCATTCATAACAAGCCTCTTCATCTCTAATTATCGGATGGTCACTCGGTTCCAAAATTGATTTAGCCGCTTTTATCTTTTCATAATTGCGTTTAATAATTCTTTCATCTTCACAATGGGTGGCAATTAAAACTTCGCTACCGCCAAAAATGGTATCCAAAGTAGCATGGTTATTTACAAGCATATTTCCTGTGCTGCTGCCCATAAATATTTTTAATCCACATATATCATTTTTAAAATTATTTACCCTTAAAGCTTCTTGTGCATTTTCGTTGCTTACACCCATGAAAAAAGAATAGTTAGCTAAAGAAGATTGCGAAGCTATTTTATATTTATCTTCTAATAAATTTAGTGTAAGCGCATTTGGAATTGTATTGGGCATTTCCATAAAGCTAGTAGTACCGCCTGCTACAGCGGCTGCACTTTCAGTTGCAATATTTGCTTTATGAGTAAGACCAGGTTCTCTAAAATGTACTTGATCATCAATAACACCGGGAAAAAGATGCTTATTTTGGCCATTAATCTCATTTACATTTCCTTTTTCTGATATACTATTTCCGATTTTTTCAATACGTTCATTTACAATAAGAATATCTTTATTGTCAATTTTTCCTTCATTTACTACAAGTATGTCCTTAAAAAGATACTTTTGCATACGCTTATACGTTAATTATAAAATAAAAAAAATCAATTTCAATGCAAATTATTAAAAGCTTTATAAAACTCCTTGTTTTTATTTTACCAATGGGAGTATTTGCTCAATCTACCTACTTAAACCAAGGCTCAAAAGATTACCATTTTATAGAAAGGTTAGAAATTAAACAACAAACCAATACGCATTTAAATTTTTCTACATTAAAACCATTTAATAGAAAATACATCGTACAGGAAACAGAATTTTTGGATAGTGCTAGAATGGGTTATAAAGATAGTATGGGTGTAGATAAATATAGAGCTTGGACAGACCTAGATCTTACTCCTGTAGATGAGTATAATATGAGGAGCTTGCTTATGAATAATAGCGAATGGGTTACAGTGCCTAGAGAAGATTTTTTAAGTAAAAAACCAGTTTTAAAAAGCTTATATAAAACCAAGGCAAATATGCTTGAGGTTAATAACAAAGATTTTTTTCTTGCAGTAAATCCTATTTTGCAAATTCATCAGGCTATTGAGCCAGGTTATGACCAAGGTATATTTTTAAATTCTCGTGGAGTAAGTGTGCGTGGTTTAATAGCAAAAAAAATAGGTTTTTCATCTTGGTTTACAGATAATCAAGAAAGAGGGCCACAGTTTTTTGGAGCACAAGTAAATGGAAGTAGAGCTGTACCTGGCGTAGGCTTTTATAAACCCTTTAAAAAAACAGGGTTCGATTATTTTGATGCTAGAGGATATGTAACGTTTAATGCAACAAAGTTTGTAAATTTTCAATTAGGCTACGATAAAAACTTTATTGGTAATGGTTACAGAAGTTTATTTTTAAGTGACTGGGGAAATAGTTACTTATTTGCAAAAATAAATACTAAAATATGGAAGTTCAATTATCAAAATGTTTTTATGGAGTTGATGCCTCAGTTTAATAAGCTAAGTGATACTTTACTTGACAGAAAATATGCAGCTATGCATCATTTAAGTATGAACGTTACACCATGGTTAAACATTGGCTTATTTGAAGGAGTTATTTTTAGCAGAAAAAATAGATTTGATTTTCAATATTTAAATCCAATAATTTTTTATAGGCATGTAGAAGGGCAAATTGGTAGCCCAGACAATGCAGTTGCAGGATTTGATTTTAAAGCAAATGTTGCTCATAAATTACAATTTTATGGACAGTTTATGTTGGATGAGTTTGTACTATCTGCAATAAAAAATACACCAGCTGATTGGAGAAATAAAATTGGAATACAATTAGGGGCTAAATATATTGATGCTTTTGGTATTAGAAATCTTGATTTTCAATTTGAAGCAAATAGAGTAAGGCCATTCACCTATTCTCATAGAGACTCTATTGCAAATTATACGCATTATAACCAACCACTTGCTCACCCTTTGGGTGCAAATTTTCAAGAGTTAATTGCTATGGCTCATTACCAACCTGCACCAAAATGGACAATAACAGCTAATGTAATCTATTTTAACAAGGGAGTAGATACCGCAGGTTTTAACAATGGTGGTGATATTTTTAAAAAATATACCACTCGGTTAAATGACAATGGCAGCATAGATATGTTTAAAATTGGGGCAGGTGCTAAAGCAAGCTGTATAAATGCAAGAGCTCAAATTTCTTATGAACTAAGAGAGAATTTATTTTTGGATGCTTCTTTTCAAAACAGATTTTATAAAATAAATGGCTTGCCTGGTCAAAGCAATACTACACTTGTAACAGCAGGCATAAGGCTTAATATGTTTAAACGGAATTACGATTTTTAATTTAAAAAAAGCAATCAATTATAATTGCTTTTTTTTATTCAAAAGTAAGTGAAAAGGTAATAGACCTAGCTGTTATATTATCTATTGTATTAGAGTATTTAAGTGCATCAGTTCTTGCCAAAATATTGCGAAGGCTGTGTGCAACTTTTATTTCTGGAGTAAGTACTAAATAAGGTAAATAAAAATGAAAACCAATGCCCATTTCTGTTGAAAAATCTACTCGTTTTAAAGTTAGTACTTCGTCGTTTTCTTTTTTTCCTACGTTGGCAGCAAAATCGTAATCTATTCTTGCACCTGCAATAATAAATACTTTAAAATTATTTATCCTATCACTTGCAAATTTTAATTGTACTGGTATTCCAAAACTAATGCCTTCTACTTTTTTGCTGGTAATACTATCTTCCTGTCTAAGTCTATCGGGTGTTTTTAAACTATATTGAAATGCTTTTTCTGTATAAGTTACATCTGCGGGTCTTGTGCGTATAGATAAATGATTGCCCAATTTATAATCTACTGTCCAAGATAAATTTAATCCAGTATTGTTAATACTTTCAATAACATTTACACTATCAAAATTTAAAAATTTACTACTGTGCAAAATATTATAATGAGATCTGTTTAAACCAACAGCAATGCCAAAATGGAATTTTTTAATATCATAATCTGGTTGGTGTAATACTTTCTCCACTAATTGTGCCGAAGAGAATGTATATAGGCTAATAAAAATAATAAGGAAGCATATTTGTTTCAAGTAAAATGGCATAATATATTCAAACTAAATGAGAGAAATGTTATTTTACAGGTTTCACCTTTCTATTAAAAAATAGAAAAGTAGATGTAAAAATAAAATAGTAGAAGTTATCAGTGGCGTAAATTTATTATTCTACAGTGAGTGAAAAAGTAATAGATCTAGAATTTATTTGATCTATTGTATTGGCATATTTAAGTGTATTGTTGGAAGCTAATACATTTCTTAAACCGTATGATAATTTTATTTCTGGAGTAAGTACAAATACAGGAAAATAAAAATGAAACCCAATACCAGCCTCTAGCCCGTAATCAAATTTTTGCAATACCACCGCATCATCAGTTCTCTTTTTACTTGCATTTGCGGCAAGGTCAAATTCAACTCTAGCTCCAGCCATCATAAATGCTTTAAAATTATTAATTCTATCACTGGTAAATTTTAATTGCACTGGCAAGGCTAAGGCAATACCTTGAATTTTTTTTGTTGTTATTGCAAATTCTTCTCTGGTAATATCTGGCTTTGAAAGTCCGTATTGAAATACCTTTTCTGTAAATACTAAATTTAAAGGATAGGTTCTAATGTCCAAATGTTTGCCTAACCGCATATTTACTAACCAAGCTAAATTAATACCAGTGCTGTTTACACTTTCAATAACATTTACACTATCAAATTCTAAAAACTTGCTGCTATGTTGTACTCCATAATGAGAACGATTAATACCAAGATTAATACCAAAATGAAACAACTTATCATCATGCTCGGGCATATTTATTTGTACTTCATTTTGTGCTTGTGCAAATAATGGAAGTAGAAAAATAAATGAAATGATTACCCTTATTTTGTTCCGCAATAGATACTGCATATTCCTAAGCTCAATGGTTTATTTATATTGTTTTTAAAGCCCACTTTATCTAAAATATTAGTAAAGTCTTTTCCCTCCGGAAACTTTTGTATAGAAGCATCTAAATACTCATAAGCTTGTTTGTTTTTTGAAAACATTTTAGCAATGTTAGGTGATACTATTTTCATGTAAAGATTATAAAAACTTTTTACAAATGCATTTTTTGGTCTACTAAATTCCAACACTACCAATTTGCCACCAGGTCTCAATACCCTCAATATTTCTGACAATCCTTTTTCTAAATGCTGAAAATTTCTTACACCAAATGAAAGGGTTACTGCATCAAAAGTATTGTCTTGATAATGAATATCTGCACTATCACCATTATACAATTGTATCGTTTTTTCAACACCTGCTGCAGTAATTTTTTTTCTTCCTACTGCTAACATTCCATCACTTATATCAATTCCAATAATCGAATTTGGTTTCAATATTTTTTCTGTCATTATGGCTACATCTGCTGTGCCAGTAGCTACATCTAAAATTTTTTGTGGTTGTAGTTCTTTTAAATAGGCAATGGCTTTTTTGCGCCAGCTTATATCAATCCCTACACTCAAAAACCTATTCATAAAATCATACCTGTGTGCAATACTATCAAACATATTTGCCACTTGGTTCTTTTTACTTTCTGCCGATGCTTTATCGGGTACTATATTGTCATGATCGTAACTTGCCATACTATTTTGCAAATATAAGCTCTTTAATGCTGCCTGTAAAAGCAAGTAAATACTTTTAATGCATATATAAAGTTAAATTTGCGCCAACCCAACCATTTATAATGCATATTAAAAAAGCAGTTTACGTAATAAGCAGTCCCGATTTTGAAAAATGCCCAGCCCCAGATAGGCCTGAGTTTGCTTTTATAGGAAGAAGCAATGTGGGCAAGTCTTCCCTAATAAATATGCTGTGTAACAATGATAAGTTGGCAAAAACCTCCGGATCGCCAGGAAAAACACAAATGATTAATCATTTTGATATTTTAAGCAATAATGTTACAGACGAAAAGAAAATTGCCATTGATAAGAAATGGTACCTAGTAGATTTACCAGGCTATGGGTTTGCAAAAGTGAGTATTAGTAGTCGTAGAAAATGGGAGCAAATGATAGAAAATTATTTGCGTAAAAGAGAAAATCTTTCTCAGCTTATGGTATTGATAGATGCAAGGCATAAGCCACAAAAAATAGATTTAGAGTTTTTAGAAAATTTAAAAAATTGGAATATTGCATTTAGTCTTGCTTTTACAAAAAGTGATAAAGAAAATCAAAGAATTGTAAGTAAAAATGTAAAAGACTTTTTAGAAGCAATGAAAAAAACTTGGCAATTTCTACCTCGTCATTTTGTAACAAGTGCTGTAAAAAAACATGGCAAAATAAAATTGCTTGAGTTTATTGGAGAAACGATTGATGATTTAACTGAGCTAGAAACTAATAAAAAATAAAAAGAGCCGGGCCCTAACCTCCGACTCTTCTTCTTTTACACATGAATCTACCTTACTTTCTTCAAATATTTTTTAGGTTTTTTTTACTTTTTTAAGTAGTGATTCTTAAAGAGTGAAATTAGAGAGCCGGGCCCTAACCTCCGACTCTCCCTTATTTCCACATGAATCTACCTTACTTTCTTCAAATATTTTTTTAGAATTATTTTTAACTTTTTTAGTAAACAGATTCTTTAAGTGTGAAATTAGAAAGTCGGGCCCCTAACCTTCGACTCTTCCTTATTTCCACATGACTCTCCCTTACTTTCTTCAAATATTTTTTTAGGGTTATTTTTAACCTTTTTAGTAAACAGATTCTTTAAGAGTGAAATTAGAAAGTCGGGCCCCTAACCTTCGACTCTCCCTTATTTCCACATGAATCTACCTTACTTTCTTCAATTATTTTTTTAGGATTATTTTTAATTTTTTTGAGTGGTGATTCTTTAAGAGTGAAATTAGAGTGTCGGGCCCTAACCTCCGACTCTCCTGCATTTCCACATGAATCTACCTTACTGTTTTATAATTCTTTCTGTTTGTACGTTATTGTTGTGTATTAATTGAAGTACATATAAACCTCTTGTCATTTTGTTTACAGATATATTGTTTATACCTTTTTTGTTAGTACCTGTTGCAACCAATCTTGCGTTTGCATCATATAATTTATATTGAAAATCTTCTGTAGCTATTACTCTTATACTTTCATCAATGATTGTAGTAACAGTAAAAAATTTATCATCAGCATTTGCTTTTAACACTGTAATATTTGAGTAAATACTTTCACCTATTGACGAAGTAGCTTTTAATCTGTAAAATATATTTCCGCTTACTTTTGGAGTGTAATAAAAATCAGTTTTACCAGTTGCATCATTCATAATTGCTTCAAAATTTCTTCCATTGTTAGATGTTTCTAAAACTTGATTTACTATAGGTTCATCAGAAATAATACTCCAGTTTAATTTGTGGCTTGTACCATTATTTGAACCTTTTAAACTAACTTCTCTTATAGCAAGTGTACCTCTAGAGCCAATAATTGTATATGAACCTAAGCTACCATAATTGCTACCATTGGTGTTTCCAGTACCTTTTACAACTAAATAGTAAGTACCGTTAGATAAGGTTGTATCTATCATTACGCTCATACTTCCTAGTGGGTCATACGTTCTTATAAGTACATTCGAAGCATTATACAATTGTACTAAAACATCTAAGTTTGCTCCTTCATTGTTAACACCAATGCTGTAAGGATTTACTTCTAAATGTATAGGTGTAGACAGTGTATTTTCAAATTTGAAAGCATCTTTATCAGTTGTAGTTGTAATTATACCACTAGCATTAAATGAAGATTGACTTAGCAATTTAGTGTTTGCATCTATGATATCTTCATATTCATCTGCACGGTATGTAAATCCATTCTGTGTAGTAATAATGGAAAGATTGTCTTGTAAAGTAGTACAGTTTGTAGGTATTGGCCCATTGTTCCAGCAAGTCATATTTTTATTATATGCTTTACCCATAATTGGCGCCCAACTTGTTTCTCCAGTTCCTGCACCTGAGTAATAGTTCTCAACCAAGCCACAACTTTCGTTGTATTTAGATTGGTGATTTAAACCCAATGAATGACCAACCTCGTGTGAGCAAACTTCAGAAATATTTTTATAATAATTAGCGTTGGCACCAATTCTATTGGTGAATATAAATAATGGTACATCATCACCATATATAAAACTGCTTACATAAGCAACGCCACCAGCATTTGGGTACCAAGCACTCGTAGGTGTAAAAATTGCTCTTATTCTCTTATTTGCAGGTGCGTTCCAATACTTTGTAGAGTCTGTAGTTACATTTAGTGCAAATGGTCTAAAATCTTCACTTACCTGATTAAAAATGCCAAGTATTTGAGCATTTGTATAAGGTGCAGCATCGCAATAAATAGTGTTGTAATTATTCCAAACGTTGTTTACCGTTTGGCCGTCAAAATCTAGAAATACAGTACCATCTACGCTTTCTAAACTGTTTAAATTAGGTACTTGACTAAATGCATTTAAGGTAGTGCATAACATTGCTATTAAGCAAAGCTTTTTTGTTAGGTTTTTCATAGTAAGCTGTGTTTTTAAATTTTATAGATAATTGCAATTGAGGATTCAAGTCAATTTACAGTATGTATAAAAAGTGTTTTTAATTCTATAAATATTTGCGATTGTGGATATTTAGGCCAATCTGCAGTATATATAAAAATTTTATTTGTGATTACATACAAGTACTTAAAACATCTAGTGCTTCAAATTTTTGTAACGTAATTATGCCGTTGTTGTTTTTTATTAAGAAACCATCTGCTGCATCTGGGTTAATGATACGACCAGCGTAACTAATAGTATTGTCTTTGTTTGTAATTTTAGAAATTTGTAAAACAGATTTGCTGTTTTCAGAAGATCTTATAGCCATTGTTTGTAGCTGATTGTTTCTTCTTTCATTAAAAATTACATTGCCGGTAAATTGAAAGTTAGCTGCTAAGTTTACGGTAATTAAATTTCCTTGTGTTTGGGCAATTGCATTTTCTAGTGTTGCATTATCAAGACTTATTGTTTGTGCTTTGTCTGCAAATAATTTTGGTCTAGTTTCGCTCAGTTGAGCAAAACTTGCTACTGTAGTTAAGCAAAGTAACATGATAAACATACCTTGTTTGTAAAGTAATTTCATCGGTTAGGTTTTTTTTAGAATTTGTGAATTGGATATTCATAAATAAAACGCTACACAACGAAAATTATTATGTGAAAGTTTTTAGTGGTCCTAAAAATACCTTTTAAAATTGCTTTGTAGCAAGCAAAACCAATGTGCAAGCATTCA
Source organism: Ferruginibacter sp. (assembly GCA_043770525.1). Taxonomy (GTDB): domain Bacteria; phylum Bacteroidota; class Bacteroidia; order Chitinophagales; family Chitinophagaceae; genus Ferruginibacter. The sequence goes on along the minus strand of JAYVID010000233.1, from coordinate 31,204 downwards.
TTGTTTCAATGTTATTTTCGGCTGCAAGCGCTGCTAATTCTGGGTTTTCTGCACCTGGGTTAAATATGATTCTTTTTGGTTGTAAAGACAAAATATATTTATAAAGTTTTTTTTGATTTTTTTCGCTTAAATACACTGTTATAGTATCAATATCCGAGTGTGGTAGAAGTTCTTCTACAACCCGTACATGTCCTATTACAGCGGCTCTTGAGCCAATTGCTACAACAGGATGATTATTTAAAACTAATTTTTTTATTGCCATGTTGCTGTGCCTTTCTTCGTTGGACGAGGCACCTAAAACCAATGTTTTTTTTAGCATAGTTTTATTTTAAAAATAGATGGCTTAATGCAGGTGTTGGTATCATACAACTTGCTCGTTTCCCAAACCATTTATACCTGTTTTTTGCTATTAAATTATACACCCCATTTCGTATAAAAGGGGGAACGATTATAAATGCATACAATACCTTCACAAAGCCATCAAGTTTTTTTGCTACCATTAAGGCGGCTGTAGATTTTATGTATGCTCGGTCGTTTTGAATAAGTACAAAAGAGTTGAAATTGTTTTCTGGTAGGTTATATTTTTTTAATAATATTTGTCCAGTATCCGACTGTAAAGAAGCAAAACGAAACAACTGTTTTGAATCATGCTTTACAACATATTGTACAGAGCCATTACAAAGATTGCATATACCATCAAATAATATAATTGGGCTATCATTCATTTTCAATAGCAGACTTTTTATAAATTTCTACTCCGCATAAAGCAGTGTAAAATATTGCCATGGCAGGTAATAAATAAATGTAATTACTATCCATAAAAGAGCTTGTAAATGCTATAGATAATATGAAGGCTGAAATTAATGTGTATGTGAGCCTTATTATTTTATACTGCCAATTATTAAAACTAAACAGATGTACAATCATACTCAAAACATGCCATAACCCAACAAAAAAGCAAACTAGTAAATAAATAGTAGTATCTATATGGCCATCTAAATTTAGAATAGATAGTAAAATAAAAGCACCTACTAATAATATAATAATACTTATCCAAAAGTCAATTTTTTTAAATTTTTTCATATTTTATTTTATATCGGCTAAAAATTTTGAGCTTATTTTAACTTTAAAATAATTAACCCCATCACTTAAAAATCTTCAAAACAGCACCTATAAACTTATTCTCTTCAGCTTTTATCATTACATCTAGCAATGAATCTGCATGCTTGCTTAGTTTTTTTATATCTCCTACTACTTGTAAAAACTCTTTAGCCCCTTTTTCTTTTTTATCGTCAATGTTTTCCAAGTTTGAGAGCAACTTAAGCATGGGGTCTAATTCTCTTTTCTTACGCTCTTTTATTATTTGTGTTGCTACTTTCCAAATATCTTTATCAGCTGTAAAATATTCTTTTCTTTCTCCTTTTATAATTACTCTTTCTATCAATCCCCATCCTATCAAGTCTCTAATGTTCATGTTTACATTGCCACGGCTAATGGTAAGCTGTTCCATAATATCATCTTGCGTAATGGCTTCTGTGCTTATAAGTAGTAGGGCATGTATTTGTGCCATTGTACGATTTATTCCCCACTGGGTACCAAAGGCGCCCCAGCTATTAATAAATTGTTGTTTTGCTTCATCTAAATTCATACTTCAAAGATAAGTTTTGTTTTTGAATTTTCAATAAAAACTGAAAATGTAATCTGTTAAATTTTTATCCTAACACCTCTTGCATCACCATCAGCGTTTTCATTATGCCAAATTCGTTAATGTGCAATGCATAATAATCCATGTATTTTGCTAAAAGCTCTCTGCGTTTGAGTTTATTCATTTTTAGTTGGCTCAATTCTGCTGGTATCATTATCTTTAATAATTCTGAACTAAGCATTGCATTTTCGCCACTTAAAAAATGAGTGTGGTGTGGTCTTTCAGGTATAAAATTACCTTCTTGTAAATCTAAAAAGCAATTTTCTTCGCTATAATTATCATCTATTTTAAAACCAAAAAAACTGCTTAAGTGCAACGTAAAAAATAGAGGAAGGTTTGCAGCAATGTTTGCAGGGGCTTCATCTAATTGCAACAAAGTGTCTTCACAAAAATAAAATAAATCAGCATTGGGCTCTGGTTGTTTCAATAATTTATACATAAGTTCCATCATAAAAACAGCAATACTATTTTTTACTACATCACTTAATACATTCATAAATATATGCTTGCGGTTGCACTCTCGTATGCGATGTAAAGTCTTCTTTTCATTGTGGTACACTTCCATATCCACCACAGAAGCTGGTTGGTACAAAGATGCTTTTAAACCCGTTTTTTTATTGGTTCGTACACCATTTACCATATAGGTTTGCACACCAAAAAGTTCTGTAAACGCAGATACTACAAGGCTTGTTTCCCCGTACTTGGTTGTTTTTAATATTATGGCACTTGTTTTAAACATATAATTCTAATGTTGCTTATAGATTGAAAGAAAAAAAGTGGGCGGTTTATAAAGTGTATACTTTCAACCAATCAACAATTTAACTAATCAACAATTAAACCATTTAACCATTTAACATTACTCCCCCAAGCATAATTTCTCTTTTACCCTCTTTTGTTCTTTCTTTGCACAAAATTTTACAAAAGATAACAATACAATATTATGTGGAAACAATTGGCAAAGTTTGTAATAAAAAACCGATTCATCTGTTTAATTTTTTTACTCCTCACTACCATCGTAATGGGATATTTTGCAAGCAAGGTAAAGTTGAGCTACGAGTTTTCTAAAGCAGTACCTACAGACAATGCAAAATATATAGCATACCAACAATTTAAACAACAATTTGGAGATGATGGAAACATGCTTGTAGTGGGCATTACCACAAAGGAGTTGTTTGCTTTAAAAACATTTAATGCCTACCAAAAGTTACCCGGAGCATTAAAAAAAGTAAATGGGGTAGAAGATGTGCTTAGCATTCCCACTGCATTTAATTTAGTAAAGGATAGTACGGGGGAAAGATTAACCACCGTAAAAATTTTTCCTGAAATTATAGCTACACAAATGCAGCTAGACAGTGCTGTAGCTATATTTAAGAATTTACCTTTTTATAAAAACAGGCTGTATAACAATGCTACCAATAGTTATTTAATGGCGGTTCGTATAAATAAAGATATTTTAAAAACAAAAGAGCGCTCACTGGTAATTACTGCCATAAATGAGCAAATATCACTTTTTGAAAAAGAAACAAACATACAAACTTATGTAAGCGGCTTACCACTTATACGTACCATGTTGGCAGATAGAATTCAAAAAGAAATGAAGCTTTTTCTATTTGCTTCACTAGGGTTGAGTGTGTTAATTTTACTTATTTTCTTTAGGTCTTTTAGCACTACTTTGTTATCGCTTATCGTTGTTGTAATTGGAGTAGTGTGGGCAATTGGTACCATACATTTGTGTGGTTACGAAATTACTTTACTTACCGCATTAATACCATCTTTAGTTGTAGTAATAGGCATACCCAATTGTATTTATTTTATAAACAAATACCATACTTCGCTTATAAAAGATGAAATTACCGATAACATTACAGAAAAGAAAAACAATGCATTGGTAGCCATGGTGAGCAAAATGGGTGTAGTAACACTATTCTGCAATATCACCGCTGCTATTGGCTTTGCAGTGTTTGCATTTACAAAAAGCGATATTTTAAAGGAATTTGGAGTTGTAGCAGGTATAAGTATTATGATGATTTTTGTGGTGTCGTTTATGTTGTTGCCATCTGCATTAAGCTTATTGCCTGCACCTGGTAAAAATCAATTTAAGTATTTACAAAATAAAGTAATTGAAAATGTTTTAAACACATTAGAAAAATGGGTGTTCATCTATAAAAAACAAGTGCTTATTGTAACGGCAATGGTATTGCTTTTTTCTATTGCTGGTATATTAAGATTACAAACAAAAACTTATGTGGTGGATGACTTACCTAAGAAAGATAAATTATATACAGATATAAAATATTTTGAACAAAATTTTAAAGGCATTATGCCATTAGAAATTGTGATAGATACAAAAAAACGCAGAGGGCTTAGCGGTATGAGAGCATTGAGCATTTTTGAAAAAGTAGATTCGCTAGCACAATTTATTGCTGCACAAAAAGAAATGAATGCGCCCCTTAGCTTAGCAGAAGGATTAAAATTTGCCAAGCAAGGTTTTTATGAAGGAGATTCTGCTAATTATTTATTACCCAATAGTTTTGATGGTGCCTTTGTAGGCGAGTACCTACGCCCAAATAGAGATACAACGATTAAAGAAAGTAACTTCACAAAAACGCTGCGTTCCTTTATGGACAGTACTTCGCAGCGTACACGTATAAGTGTAAGTATGGCAGATGTGGGCACCCAAGCATTACCAGCATTGCTTAGCAAAATAGAAAAACGAGGCAGTGAATTATTTGATACCAGTTACAATATTACCTACACAGGTACAAGTATTACTTTTTTAGAAGGCAGTAAGTTTATTATTAATGGGCTGAAGGAAAGTATTTTTTGGGCATTTTTGCTAATAGCAATGTGCATGTTGTTTCTATTTAAAAGCGCAAGAATATTATTGTGTTCCCTCATACCAAACATCATACCATTGGTTGTTACAGCAGGTATTATGGGCTGGGCAGGGGTGCACCTAAAACCATCTACCGTACTTATTTTTAGTGTAGCCCTTGGTATAGCTATAGATATTACCATTCGTTTTTTGGTAAATTACAAGCAAGTATTACCCGAAAATAATAACAATGTTGCAACATCCGTAAAAGCTACCATTCATCAAACAGGGTTGAGTATTATATATACTTCATTGGTTCTCATAGCAGGATTCATTATTTTTTGTGCAAGTAGCTTTGGCGGCACATTTGCATTAGGTTGGCTTACATCGGTTACACTGCTAGTAGCTACCATTACCAATTTGGTATTGTTGCCTGTGTTGTTAGTTGTTTTTTCTAAGAAGTGATATTGTTGTAGATAATAAAGAAAAGCAGCATTTTTTCAAATTAAATTGTCATTAAATTAATATTTGAACAACTTATAATTTATATTTGTAGCAATTAACTAAAATTTAACAATGAGAAAAGTAATTTTAACCATGCTCGTTGCACTAGGTTTTGTACTAGGGGCAGGAGCACAAGATCGTATTGTAACAGGGCGAGTGACAGATGAAAAGGGGGTGCCAGTTCCCAATGCATCTGTTTCAATAAAAGGTACAGAAACTGGAGTAATTACCACAAGCAACGGAGCTTTTTCGATTTCTGTTAGTTCAAAAACAATACTTGTAATTTCCTCCACAGAGTTTGGAAGTAGGGAAGTTTCTGTTGGTAACAATTCAACCTTAACAGTTGTTTTGAAAAAATCTGACAAATACTTACAAGAAGTAATAGTTACTGGTTATGGAACAACTCGTAAGAAAAGAGATGAGGCTGGAGCAATTTCAACCGTTTCAGGTTCACAGCTCGAAAACAAGCCAACTGTATCGCTAGATAAAGGACTTCAAGGAGCTGCGGCAGGAGTTTTTGTACAATCAAATAATGGAATACCTGGTGGAAGCATAAATGTACGTATAAGAGGTGCAGGCTCTATAGGTGCAGGTAATGATCCTTTATATATTGTTGATGGAATTCAATTAAACACCAGAAGTGATGCTGGATTTACTCAATCAAATCCATTGTCATTTTTAAGTAATGACGACATTCAATCTATAGACATTTTAAAAGATGCAGCTTCTGCAGCAATTTATGGTTCAAATGCTGCCAATGGTGTTGTAATTGTTACTACTAAAAAAGGCAAGTCTGGTAAAACAAAATTTGTTTTTAATTCTTATTATGGTTTAAGCCAACCACTAAAAAAATTGGATGTTTCTAATTCTCAAGAATATTACCAATTACGCTCTGAGGCTTATGGAAGCGCAAATAATCTTGCACCCAATAGCCTTGCAATTAAGAGGACTGTTTTAGGAGAACTAAGAGTAGTTGGGGCTGCTTCTTTTACTGATGCTCAAGCAGATTCTGCAGCAAAATCATTGCAAACTTATGATTGGCAAAATGAAGCATTTAGAACAGGTGAAATAAAAAACTATGAGTTGAGTGCTAGTGGTGGAAATGAAAAAACAACATTTCGAATCTCTGCTAATTTGATGGATCAAAGTACAATTGTAACAAAGGCAGATTTTAAAAGATATGGATTAAAATTGGATTTATCTAATAAAGCTACAGATAAACTTACTATCAATTCATCAGTTAATTTAAGTTCATTTGTACAGAACCTTCCTTTTGCGGTATCGGGTTCATTTTTAGGTAGTCCTTCATTTTCTGCTGCAGGCTTAATACCAGCTAACCCAATTTATAATCCTGATGGAACATATTATGGAGTTCCTGGTGGCACTCCAGCAAATCTTATAGGTACTCTCAATCAAAATATTGTTGCAGTTAATGATTACAATTCAGGCTACCAACGCACCAATCAGTTTGTAGGAAATATTAACCCAAGATATAAAATTACAGATTGGCTTAGTTTGAATCTTTACGGTGGTATGGATTATAGATTGGTACAAGGTAAACAAGTAAGAGATGCAAGAACACCAGACGGATTTAATAGAAAAGGCTTGGTGAGTGTTCAAAGTAACTGGAATACCAATATTAATACTTATGGTACTTTAAATTTTGCAAAAACTTACGCCTCTAAGCATACAATAGATGCCTTGGCAGGATATGAGTATAGACAAGAAAACAACGAAAGTATTACTGCCAGTGGAGATGGTTTTCCAACTTTTCAATTCACTTCTCTTAATAATGCTGCAAACGCACTTACAATTGGTGAGTTTTACACAGGTTTTAGAAGAAATGCTGTTTTTGGAAATTTAAACTATAATTATAATAGTAAATATCTAATAGGTATTGTTGGTCGTTATGATGGATCTTCTCGTTTTGGAAAAGGAAACAGATATGGTTCTTATTCTGGAATAAAAGCCGCTTGGAATGTAGATCAAGAAAAATTCATGGATAAAATCTCTAATGTAGTTTCTACATTAAAACTTAGAGCATCTTTTGGAAGCTTGGGTAATGATCAAATTGGAAATTTTGATGGTCTAGGTCTTTATGGTGGTGGTGGTGTTTATAATGGTGGTGCGGGTATTGCATTTAATCAATTAGAAAATCCAAACTTAAAATGGGAAACTACTACAATTAGTAATTTCGGCGTAGATTTCGGTTTGTTTAATAACAGATTAAATGGTTCTTTTGAGGTTTATGATAAAAATACAAAAGATGTCTTATTAACTCTTCCATTACAAAGTACTACTGGTTTTACAGGTATTGCATCAAATATTGGAAAAACACAAAATAAAGGTGTAGAGTTGACTTTAAATCTAGTACCATTAAAAGCAAAGAAAGTTGGAGGATTTGATTGGAACATTAATTTTGTATTTGCTTATAATAAGCAATCCGTTAAAGAGTTGTATGATGGTCTTAAAATATTGCCTTCCAATAATGGTATTCAAGTTGGACAACCAATTAATGCACTTTTTACACAAAAATATGGTGGTGTAAACCCAGCAACTGGAAGACCGTTTTGGTATGATGATGGAGGAAATATAACCTACTTAGCTCAAGCCAAAGATAGAGTTTTACTTGGCCCAACCCTTTTAGCTCCGTATAATGGTGGTATGAGAACAACATTCTCATACAAAGGATTTTCTTTAGAAGCAGCTTTCAACTATGAATATGGGAGATATGCAAGTGATGGACAAATTAATTTTCTTAGAGAGTCAACTGGGCGTATAAATTTATTGAAACAAATATATAATGATCGTTGGACTACACCTGGTCAAATAACAGATATTCCAAGATTTAACCTAGCTACAGAAGCGAAATCATCAGGTCCAGGTGCAGGAAATAGAACTTGGTTTAAAGCCGATTATATAAGATTGAAGAATGTTACAATGGCTTATGATTTTCCAAGTGAAAGTTTAAAGAAATTAAAATTAAACAGTATTAGATTTTATGTACAAGGCACTAACCTTTATACATACAGTGACTGGTTTAGTTATGATATAGAGTTTGTAGGTGATGCAACAGGTATTATTCCTCAATCTAAAAACATGACTGTAGGATTACAAGTAGGATTTTAATCGATAAATAAATTTTAATTATGAAAAAAAATATTTTAAATATATCAACACTTCTTCTTATTGCATTAACATGCCTCTTTAATATTGGTTGCGAAAAACAACTTGAGATAGATCCTCGCCAATCAATAGAAGCTAGCACAGCTTTAACATCAAGAGAAGCTGTAGAAGCAACCATAACAGGTATTTATGCACAACTAAAAAATGCTAGACAGTACGGACGGGACTTAATTACACATCCAGAAGCATTGTCAGATAATGGCTTTGCAACTAATAAGTCAGGTCGTTTACTTCCAGAAGCTCAAAATAATACGCCAACTCAAACGGCAAATCATTTTACAACAATTATTTGGACAAATAGCTATGCAGCAATTAATCGTGTAAATGTTACTCTTGAAGCAATTCCTACTTTGAAGCTTACTCCCGCAGTTTCACAGGCTGAAAAAGATAGATGGGAAGGTGAGTTGTATTTTTTAAGAGCATTATATTATTTTGATTTGGTTAGAGTTTTTGCTTATATACCAGGTGCAGTCGTAACTGCCCAAGATAAAAGTGGGGTACCAATACTTTCAGGTGGAATTAATACAGCTGCTGGGGCTTTGTTATTAAAACCATCAAGAGCTCCTTTAACGGATGTATATAAGTTGATAAATGACGACTTAGTATTTGCTAATGCAAAATTGCAAAATCCAGGTTTAGGATCAAGTAGAGCAAATAAAGCAGCTGCACAAGGTCTTTTAGCAAGAATAAATTTGTATAATAGAAATTACACAGACGCTAAAAGATGGTCAGATTCATGTATAAATTTAACTGCTTCAAGATTAACAACTACTGGCAATTATGTTGCTCAGTGGAGAGCTGATACACATGCAGAATCTTTGTTTCAAGTTCGTTTTGCTAGTAATGCAGAAAGTATTGGTGTTAATGAATCTTTACAAACATCATTCTCAACCCTTGTAACGGTAGGAAATACAGCAGTTACTGGTGGATTTGGAGATTTGGTTCCTTCACTTTCTTTAATGTCTGAGTTAGGTATATCATTAGGTGGTTCTCCAACTGGTCTCACTTTTCCTGGATACTCAGCTGTTATTACTGGCAGAAATACAGATGTGAGAAATCTTGTTTATGAAGTAGGTACTGCAGGAAGAGGTCCTGCAAAAGTAGAATGCACAAAATATCTTGGTAAAGCAGGTTTTATTAATCTAGACAACGTACCAGTAATTAGGGTTTCTGAAATTTACTTCATACGTGCAGAAGCACAAGCTACAGCGGGTTCTCCTGTTTTTAATATGACAAATGCTTTGGCAGATTTGAAAGCTATTAAATCTAGAAGATATACTGACTACGTAGGCTCCACTCAAGAAACAACAGATGACGGTGCTGCTCAACCAGCATTGTTTGAAGAGATTATCAGACAAAGAAGAATTGAATTTGCATTTGAAGGTCATCGATTTTTTGATTTAAAGAGATTAGGAAGAGATCTTGTAAAAGGGCCGCATTATAACAATGTTGCATTTACAGATACTAGAATTCTTCCTCCAATTTTACAAGCGGATGTTGATGGAAACCCAAATCTTAAACAAAATACAGGATATTAAAAATAAAAATATGAAGAAAGTTTTTTCAATGATTGCTATTGCAATCTTAACATTAATTAGCATTACAGGTTGCATTAAAAATGATCCAGTTTTAGTAGAAGGAAGGCAAGTGGAATTTGATGCAACCAGCTGGAATTCGAATGCAGCTGGACTAACTTATCCAATAATGGTAAGAATTCCTGGATACGGTAGAGTAGCTAATACAACTGATTCTACACTTAGACGTTATCCTCAAACAGTAAGAATTAGAGTTAATCTTATTGGCGCACAACTTACTAGTCCAGAAACCGTAGGGTATGAAGTAACTACTACTTCGCCTATTGCTAGTATTGCAATGCCTGCTACCATTAGTGGTCAAACTCCATCAGCAGCTGGTGCAACGTTAATTGTTAGCAACGCTTTTGCTGGTACGCATTATACTACACTTAGTGGTAAAGTTACTTTTCCAATAAATAGTTCATTCGCATTTTTGGATATTCCAATTTTAAATGCAGGAGCTATAGCTGGAGAAGGTAGGTATATTGGATTAAAGTTAAATAATACGGGATCTTTAAAGCCTGCTGTAAATTACAGTGAATTAGGTTTGGTTATAGATCAACGGTAATTTTTAATAGTTAAATAAACAATATTAAAAAACCCTGTGAATTTTTCTTTCACAGGGTTTTTAATATATAATAATCTCTCCCTATCTCAACACCTCCGCCAACTTTTTCCCCAAATCCGCATCTCTCAAAGATGTTGCAATTATTTTGCCTGTGGGATCTAGCAATACATTATAAGGTATAGCATCAAAACCATACAAAGGCCCTGCAGCACTTGCCCATCCTTTAAGATCGCTTATTTGTTTCCATGCAAGTTTATCTTTTATAATAGCTTTTGTCCAAGCAGCTTTATCTTCGTCAAGAGATACGCCTAGTATAGTAAAGTTTTTATTTTTATATTTATTGTAGTTAGCTACCAAGTTTGGGTTTTCGCCACGGCAAGGCATACACCAGCTTGCCCAAAAATCTACTAGCACAAACTTGCCTTTTAAACTGCTAAGCGAAAATGGTTTGCCTAATGTATCTGCCATCGTTATTTCTGGTGCCATACTGCCAATAAGAGCTGTGCTGGTTGGCTTTGTATTTTCTTTGGTGGTTGGTGGTGGGGGAGCATCTTTTTTTGCAACCATTTCATTGTATTGCTTTATAATGCCTGCAATACCTGAGTGGGTTGGAAATCGCTTTGCTAAATTTGGTACAACTGTTTTTAATTCTGCAGGGTCTATGCCTCTTGAATAACCCAAGGCAAACATAGCTACTACGGGGTTTTCAATACTATCTACACTTCGTATAATAAACTTTTTAAAATCTTCTGCCTTATTATTTAAGCTAACAATATTTGCCGCTACCAAACTGTCAGTTTTTATTTGTGTTTTTAAACTGTCTATACTTGAAGATAGTTTATTCATACTTTCTTGTTTTTCATTTATAGCCGTCATAAAAAGCTTTAAAGATTTATTTACGGGGGTATTAAAATCGGAGCCATTTAAAGTAGCATCATTTACATCTGCAATAAATTTAATATTGCTTTTATCATTTACAAAAAGATACCCTATTGGTTGTTTTTCAAATCTTAGTCTATACAAACCTTCTTCGCTTCCTATAGCAGTACTGGTAAACTTCCCTGCTTTTATTTGGGCAGTATCTACTACTACAGGGTTATTTTGGTTAAAAAAAAGTTGCTCTAAATAAACTTGTTGATCTTCAATATTTTTTAATTCACCCTTTAAAGTAAATGTGCCTTTTTCTTCATTAGCATTACAAGCAGCTAAACCTATAACTACAGAAAGTGACAATAATATTTTTTTCATGTAAATATGTTTTTGCAAAAGTAATTTTTTTTTGATAGTATTTTTTCAAAATAAAAAAGGCTGCACTTTTTTAGTACAGCCTTTTAAAAAAATAAGTTTAATTTACAAATTTGCAGTCTTTAATTTCTTAGGAATCTTTATTGTAAAATCCATTTCTTTACCTGCCCTTTTAGCTTTTATATTGTAACTAGCTTTTTCTGCATTGTCTTTTAATTGCTCACGAGCATCATCAGTGTTGTTTACTTTTACCCCACCAATTTCTGTAACCACATCATCCTTTAATAATCCAGCTTTTGCGGAAGCTGACTCAGCTTCTACATCTAATATTTTTACTCCGTTTCCATCTTCGGTGTCTTGTATTTTTATACCCAATTTTGGTTTACGAGTATCTACAAATACTTTTTGTAAATATCTTTCTGAAAAGTCGCCATTATCATTAAAATCAAATGCTCCATTCATATCCACATTAGGATTATTGGGAGCTTTATAATTTCGAGGTACAGTAAGTGATCTTACTTTGCCATTGGGCAATTTATAAGAATACATTTTATTAATGCTAAACTTATTTTTATGTTCGCCTATTGTAACTGAAAGCTCTTTCTTTTTACCCTCTCTTAAAAAGTAAATAGTTGTTTTGTCACCTGCTTTCATATCTCCAATAATTTCAGACAAACTTATCGAATTCACTACTTTTTTATCTCCCACTTTAAAAATAATATCATCTTTTAGCAAACCTGCTTTTTCAGCAGGGCTTTCTTTTTCTACACTCATTATTTTGGCTCCATCATTATTTTTTTCTGTTACAACACCTAAAAAAGGCTTACTTGTTTCAGCTTCGCCAAAACTATTAAAATCCATACCACCCATTTTGTCAATAGTAATATTTTCAATATCATTTACATCAATATCATCCAAAATTTCTAATTTACCCAAAGCTTCTTCATTCAAATTCATGGTTATTTTGTTGCCCTCTTTGATGATTATTTTTCTGTTATTTATTGTTAAACCATCTTCTTTAAATTCCACCATAGGCTTACCATTTATCAACACTTTTCCGTCAGTTATTTCCAAGGTTACTTTAGTATCTTTGTTTCCTTTTTTCCTTATAATAATTTCTTGTGTTTCTTTATCTGGTTTTACAGGCGCCACTTCTTTTGTTATCACTTCTGCTTTTTCTATTTGTGCAAATAAGTTTTTGCTAAAAAAACCAGTGAATAACAATCCTAAAATGCTTACAATAATTTTTGTTTTCATGATGTTTATTTTAACTACGAATAATTTAGTACTTCAAAAGTAGTAGTATTTTGTGAATTACGAAATATTTCGGAGATTTTTTTTGAAATTAACAAAATTTTTATTTTCTGCCTGAGTATATAAAATAAGAGAAGCAGATTTTGAGAAATGATTTAGGTGATACTAATTAAATTTTCTCTGGTTTTGATACAAAAGTTCAAACCTTCTAAAAAGTCCAATCCTAGCAAACCGTTGTAATCTGAAAAAATACTGTGAGCTAAAAAATCATAAACCTGAATTTGAAAATTATATTTCTCAACACCCAAGCTTTTAAAAGTAGCAACTTCAAATACTTCTGTTTGAATAATTCCATTTGCGGTTTCAATTTCTACATTGGCTACACTATCAGATAAATTATATCCTAATAAATGAAGTGCATTACTATCAATGGTAGTATGAGAAGCCCCTGTATCTAATATCATTCTCAATTCAAAAATAGAATCAATTTCTACAAGTAGTATAAGTAGGTTGCTATTGGGTTCTCTTTTTATTGAATAGGTAATTTTTCGATTCTTCTAAATATTCCAGTCATTTTTCTGGTAGGTTTAAAATTTCCAGTATATATTAGGGTTATTTTCTCATATCCTTCCATTTTATCTCTCCCTATATAACAAACTTCTTTTTTATCTTTACTATGATAAAGTGGTATTCCAGATAAAACATCTATTCCGTTAATATCATTTTTTGGGTTACCCAATAGTACCCATTCATCAGGAAAAAGATTTTTTATTTCAGATATGTTAATAACAACTCCCATACAATAAAATTAATAATTTTAATTGATTATTCATAAGAAAGTAGAAATATTAACAAAAATTGCCTTTCACTAATTTTGAAAAAGTTGTAAACCCATCACCCATTAGTTTACAAACAATTTATGCTATACCAATTTCTTCACAGCATCAATTACTGCTTTCAACCCCCCCACATTTTGCCCTCCCGCTGTAGCCAAATTCTTTTGCCCTCCACCACCGCCTTGTATCAATCCACTCACGGTTTCTTTTATCATTTTGGAGGCATCTAAATTTTTTGCTACAACCACTGTATCGCTTATACTAATGGCTACATGCGCTTTTCCACCTACGTTTGCACAAAGTACAACTACATGGTCGTGCAAATGATTTTTTAAATCTGTACACAATTTTTTTAATGAATCTGCATTAGGTACTTCTATAATATCTCCCACAAAAGTTACACCATTTATTATTTCATCTTTCGTCATCAACTCATTTCTTATACCTACCAATTGTCTTGCTTCTAAAGCTTCTATTCTTTTTTGCAACAATGAATTTTCTGTTTGCAATGCTTCTATAGCTTTACTTATTTCTTTTGGATTTTTTAGCAATGTTTTTACGATATCAATATCATTAAAAGCTGCGTTTATTAAAACCTCTGCAGCTTCTCCACTCACAGCTTCTATTCTGCGTACACCAGCAGCTACTGCACTTTCACTACGCAGTTTAAAGAAACCAATTTCCCCAGTATTGCCCACATGTGTACCACCACAAAGCTCAATAGAATAATTTGGGTCTATCGTTACTACACGTACCATATCTCCATATTTTTCTCCAAACAAAGCCATTGCACCTGTTTTCATTGCATCTTCTTTACTCATGCTTTTTATAAACACAGGTATGTTTTCTCTTATTTTTTGGTTTACTATTTTTTCTACTTGTGCTATTTCATCATCCGTCATTTTTGCAAAATGACTAAAATCAAAACGCAAATATTCATCATTTACCAAACTTCCTTTTTGTGCCACATGTGTACCTAGTACATTGCGTAATGCAGCGTGCATAAGGTGTGTAACGCTATGGTGAATTGTAATTTTGTGTCTTCTATTCGTATCCACCGTTGCAATAACTTCACCACTCAAATTAGCAGGAATTGTTTCTGCAGAATGAATGATTAAATCATTTTCTTTTTTTGTATCAACAATTTTAATTTTGCTATTTGCTCCTTGCCCACTGCTAACTGCTAACTGCCCACTGTCCCCCACTTGCCCACCACTCTCCGCATAAAAAGGCGTTTGCTCTAATACTATTTGGTACAACTCTTTTCCTTTGCCACTCACTTTTCTGTAGCGCAATACTTTTGTTTTTGTTTCTAATGAATCGTATCCTACAAAACTTACATCTCCTTCGTTTACAATTTGCCAATCTTCTGTATCCATTGCAGTGGCTGCTCTGCTTCGTGTTTTTTGTTGTTGCAATGCTTTATCAAATCCATCTTCATCTACTTTTAAATTATTTTCTTGTGCTATTAATGTAGTAAGATCGATTGGAAAACCATACGTATCTAATAACTCAAAAGCTGCATCACCATTTATAATACCACTTGCTTTTGAAATATTTACGAGTTCATCTATTTTTTTCAAACCTTTATCTAGTGTTCTTAAAAATGCTTCTTCTTCTTCCTTTATAACTTTTGCTACAAAATCTTGTTGCGCTTTCAGTTCAGGAAATACATTTGCAAATTGCTCGGCAATTACGGGCACTAGTTGGTGCATCAATGGCTGCTTATAATCTAAATAAGAATAATAGTAACGTACTGCTCTACGTAATATGCGGCGTATAACATAGCCTGCGCCTGTGTTTGAAGGTAACTGTCCATCTGCAATACAGAAAGTAATAGCACGAATATGATCTGCTATTACTCTAAATGCAACGGCCTGTTTCCACAAAGTAGCCCCCTCTATCTCCCCCGATGGGGGAGGAAATCCCGAAGATTGTAGCGAAGAAGAAAGCGACGGGTTAATTGTATTGGCGTTATATTTCTTGTTTACAATTTTTTCTGTAGCTTCTATTGTTCCGCTAAATACATCAGTATCATAATTGCTCGTTTTATTTTGAATAACACGTACCAATCTTTCAAACCCCATGCCTGTATCCACATGTGTAGCAGGCAGTGGCTCCAGTGTACCATCTTTTTTACGATTGTATTGTATAAAAACGTTGTTCCAAATTTCTATTACTTGTGGGTGATCTGCATTTACCAAATCTCTACCTGGTACCAATGCTCTTTCTTCATCTGGGCGGCAATCTACATGTATTTCGCTGCAAGGGCCACAGGGGCCCGTATCGCCCATTTCCCAAAAATTATCTTTTTTGTTGCCATATACAATCTGGCTTTCTGGCAAATATTCTTTCCATTTTTGTAAAGCAATTTGCGATGCTGGAATACCTTCTTTTGCATCACCTTCAAAAACCGATGCATACAATCTATCTTTTGGAATTTTATAAACATCCGTTAATAATTCCCAACTAAACCCAATGGCTTCGTTTTTAAAATAATCGCCAAAGCTCCAGTTGCCTAGCATTTCAAACATGGTATGGTGATAAGTATCTACACCTACTTCTTCCAAATCGTTGTGCTTGCCACTTACACGCAAACATTTTTGTGTATCTGCCACACGACCATAAGGTGGTATTTGGTTACCCAAAAAATAATCTTTAAACTGATTCATGCCCGCATTGGTAAACAATAAAGTAGGATCGTTTTTTACTACTATAGGAGCAGATGCAACAATTGTATGTTGTTTGCTTTCAAAAAAGTCTAAAAATTTCTGGCGTATTTCACTTGATGTCATAAAATTGTACATACTTATTTTTGGCTACTTTTTATATTAATTAGCCGTTATATTTGTAATTGCGCAAATTTAGTAGATTAGTTTGTAAAATCAGTTTGCAAGAGGCAGTTTGCAGTGGGCAGTTAGCAACGAGCAGTTAGCAATTTGCAAAGAGGCAATTAGCAGAGTGCAAAGTACAATTGGCAATTGATAGGTTATACAATAACTCTTATACAAATTAAAAAGTGCAACAAATAGTAGGTTTTTATGAGCATGAAGAAAATTAAATATTTTTATAATACACAAACGCTGCGGTACGAAAAACTATCCACCCCACTGCGTGTGCAGCTGTTGCGGTTTTTTGGGTTTCTTTGTGCGCTTACGGTAAGTAGTATCATAGTAATTTATTTGTATACCAAGTTTGGCCCCAAGCCAAAAAATGAGGCTTATGTTCGTTACGAAATAATGAAGGATAACTATAAAATATTAAAAAACAAAGTAGGAGATTTAGAAGATAAAATAGTTGTGTTAGAAAAAAGAGACAACGAAGTATATCGTTCTATTTTTGAACAAAACCCAATGCCAGACAGTGCTAGAGCAAAATTGATTGAAAAGAAAAAAGAAGTTGAAAAAGTAAATGGATTAAATGATGAAGCCTTAGGAAAAGATATAGCAACACAACTTAACAACCTTGATGCTCGTATAAAATACCAAATGGGTAGCTATGAAAGCATAGAAAAACTAATACAAAACCAAGGAGAGAAAATAGCAAGTATACCTGCTATACAACCAGTAAGTAATAAAGAGCTTACCAGAATAGCCAGTGGTTTTGGTTTTAGAATACACCCTATATACGGTATAGCAAAAATGCATAATGGGCTAGACTTTACCGCACCACAAGGCACACCTATATATGCTACTGGTGATGGGCAAGTAACCACCGCAGGAGTAGGTGGAGGCACAGGTAACCATGTAATAATAAACCATGGATATGGCTACGAAACGGTGTATATGCACATGGTACGCATAAAAACTATAGTAGGTGCAAAAGTAAAAAGGGGAGAGGTTATAGGCTGGGTAGGTACTACAGGAGCCAGTACTGGCCCCCATTGCCATTACGAAGTGCATGTAAATGGAACACCAGTAGATCCTGTATATTTCTTTTACAACGACCTCAATGCTGAGCAGTTTGATAGAATGTTAAAAATAGCAGCTACAGGAAGTGCGAAGAGTTTTGATTAAATTGCAGCATGGCATCACAACAAGCATCTTTATTTGATTTTTTTGAAGAGCCAGCACCCAAAAAAGTGTTGGCAAAGAAAACTATTGCCCCAATAATTTTAGCACCAGAGCCTATTGTTATAAACGAAGAGCCAGTGGAGGTAAGTTTTGTTGCCGAGCCTATTGAACCTGTTTTTAATATTGAAAATACTGATACAGATATTTTTAAAAAAGAAGAGACAATAATAAAAAGTACCAGAGGTAGAAAAAAACTAAGTGATGTAAACATTACAGCTGATTTAATAGATATACCTGATGATGAGCTGTTGTTTCAGAAAAAGTATTACAGCATAGGTATTGTGGCAGATATGTTTAAAGTAAATATTTCGCATATTCGTTTTTGGGAAAAAGAATTTGATATACTTAAGCCAAAGCTAAATGGTAAGGGAGATAGACATTTTAGACCCGAGGATGTAAAAAACTTAAAACTAATACACCATCTTGTAAAAGAAAAAAAATATACGATAGAAGGAGCAAAAGATTTTTTGAAAAAGAATAAAAAAGCTGATGAAGTATTTGAAGTAATAGAAGGCTTAAAAAAGGCAAAATTATTTTTAACAGACTTGAAACTAAGTTTGTAAAAAGTTTTGATTTAGAAAAACGCTGCCTATTTAATATGTAACAGTTTTGTTTGTAACATTTTTGTTTGTTACAATTTTGTTTGTAACAATTTTGTTTGTAAATTTGCGGAAACATATAATTATGGGAAGACCTTTTAATTATGGAAAAATATCTGAATTAAACTATTTTACTAACAGAACAAAAGAGGTAAAGTGGTTGGAAACACAGATTAATGCAGGTATTAACTGTATTTTAGTGTCGCCAAGGCGTTGGGGTAAATCTTCTTTGATATTGCATACTGCTGAAATGATGAAGAAAAAAAACAAAAAGCTAGTTTTTTGTTTTATTGATTTGTATAATATAAGATCGGAAAAAGAATTTTTAGAATTGTTTTCTACAACAATTATTAAAGCTACCTCTTCTTCCTTTGAAGATGCCGTGAGAAATGTAAAATCAGTTTTTAAACAGTTAATACCTTCAGTTGCATTATCATCAGATCCTAATGCAGAAATTGAATTATCATTTAACTGGAAAGATTTACAAAAGAATATAACAGAAGTACTCAATTTACCAGAAAAAATTGCAGCAGAAAAAAATATACAAGTGGTGGTATGTGTAGACGAGTTTCAGAATATTAGTTTTATGGATGATGGAATTGCTTTTCAAAAAAAATTAAGGGCACATTGGCAAAAGCATCAAAAAGCGAACTACATTCTGTATGGTAGTAGAAGACATTTGATGATGGATTTTTTTACAAAATCATCTATGCCATTTTACAGGTTTGGTGAAATACTTTTTCTTGAAAAAATTGCTGAAAGTCATTGGATACCATATATAACTGGTCGTTTTGAAGCAACTAACAAAAAAATAAATAATTTGTTGGCAGCACAAATAGCCCAGCTAATGAAAAATCACCCCTACTATGTACAACAACTTTCGCAAGCTGTATGGCAGCAAACCAACAAATTAGCTAACGAAAATAATTTTATTGATGCAATTGAAGAGTTGTTAGATCAATATACAATATTGTATCAAAAAGAAGTAGATATGCTAACGAATTTTCAATTAAATTTTTTAAAAGCATTATCAAATAATGAAACTTCGCTTAATAGTAGTGCTGTTTTAGCTATGTATAATTTAGGAACTTCTGCAAATATTACTAGAATAAAAGTAGCTTTGCAAAATCATGAAATAATAGATGTGTTAGGAAAACAAATAACTTTTAATGATCCACTTTTTGCAATATGGCTCAAGAAAAGATTTTTTAAACAAACAATGCCAAATTGATAAAAGTAAAAAAAGTATAAAATGAAAAAAATAATTTTAATATCAATAATTGTAATGATAATAGTCAATGATGCAAATGCGCAAACACCCTACACCAATACTGTAAACGATAGAAAAGAAACCGTATTGAATGGTATAATAACAAAATATGCAATAGCCAATAATGAAGTTTTAAAAACTTGGTATGATGCAAATAAAAACACTTACAAACCAGACACTGCTGTAGTAGCGGCAATGGAAGCTGCAAAAGGAAAAGTGCAATATGTAGTATTTGGCGGTACTTGGTGTGAGGATACACAGTTTATTTTACCAAAATTTTTTAAACTACAAGAGCAAGCCGGTGTAGCAGATAATGCTATTAGTTTTTATGGTGTAGACAGAGCAAAAAAAACATTGGGCAACTTAAATGACGCTTTTAAAATTACCAATGTACCTACTATCATTGTAATGAAAGATGGCAAAGAAGTAGGAAGGGTTGTAGAATATGGCAAAACAGGAAAATGGGATGTTGAGCTTGCAGCTTTATTAAAATAATGGGTATATTATTTTGTATCTGTTGTATTACTTATAGCAAGTTCATACTTTTCAGTGAGCGATAGTAATGTAAAGTTTACCTCTTGTTTTATTTCATCAAACTCCTCTTTAGATACTACTGCTGTAAAATACTCTATGGTAATAAAAATACCGTCTTTGCTATAGTCAGAAAAAAAAACTTCATGTTTTATTATTTCTTTTAAATTATCATGAATAAAAATACTTTTTATTTCGTCAATAATTTTCTTTACAGTTTGAGAAGTTGTTTTAGGAGCCAATTGAAATTTTATAATGGAACGCCATTTGGTACGCATACTCATGTTATCTACCACACCATCTACCATTAGTTTATTGGGTACAGTAACCAAGGTTTTTTCTAGCGTACGTATGCGAGTGCTGCGGAGGCCTATATGCTCAATCTTTCCATAAATTGAATCCACTAAAACATTATCGCCAATAAAAAATGGCTTGTCGAAAAATATAATAAATGAGGCTATAAGATTTTCTATACTTTCTTTAGCAGCAAGTGCTAAAGCTGCCCCTACAATACTTAAACCTGTAAGTAAATTGCCTATGCTTTGATTAAATGCAAACTTAATGATTAACAAAAGCCCAAGCATTGCTACAAAAACTTTTAGTAAATCTCTAAAAAACAAAACTACCTGCCCATGGTTTTTATCTTCGCTTGCTTCATTGCTTTGTTTAAATAGAAGTGCAATAAAATCTATGAGGGTAGCTATAAAAAAAAACAACGATAATATCATTGCAATAGTGCCCGTTTTTCTAAGTACTGTTAATAGTGTAATATTATGTAGTTCTATATTCCAAGCTTGAGGGAACTTTAGTTTTTCTATTGAAAAAACAACAATTACAATTACAATAAACCAACTCAATGGTTTTATGGTGAGTAAAATAAAATCTTGTTTATTTAATTTTTTCCACGTTTTTACCAGTATTTTAAAAACAGCTGTAGCAAAAATTTTAGAAAGTGTTTTTCTTAAAAATAAAGTGGCTATGATAATTACAAATACAACCAAGTAGCTTTTTATTGAATTATCAAATATAATGCGGTCTAAAAACTCCATATTATTTTATCTTATAAATTTCAATTCCATTTTTTTTAAGTAAGTATAATTTTCCATTCATGGCTTTTATATCTTGATAATCTTTAAAAAAAGTAGGCAGATTATATGTTTTTAATGAAAGGGTATTCAATGTATATACTTGCAAGCTGTTATTTACAAAGCCCATTATTTTATTATTGGAAATTGCAATATGCTCCCATTGTAAAAAAGGCAAATTGTTTTTTAGAGAGCCATAATAATCAAAAATATAAAACCCTTTTTGAGGGTCATACAAATAAACAAACCCATCATTGTCTTTTATTTCAGTAGGTGTAGGTGTTTCATCAAATATTTGTCTCCAATCATTTGTTTCACTTAAAACAGATCCAGCATC
Source organism: Ferruginibacter sp. (assembly GCA_043770525.1). Taxonomy (GTDB): domain Bacteria; phylum Bacteroidota; class Bacteroidia; order Chitinophagales; family Chitinophagaceae; genus Ferruginibacter. The sequence continues at coordinate 9,622 of JAYVID010000233.1, read as the reverse complement.
ATTAATTTTTTTTAATTTATAGTCTTGCTCATCAAAAATCCAAATATTATTATCATAAGATGTAGCAATACTTTTTACTTTAAAAATATTTTTGTTTCTAAAATTAATACTGTTTCTAAAACTTAAAAAACGATCAAGTACAACTACAGTAGAAAAACTTTTGTAGTATAATAATATTTTAAGTGGGTTGCTTATGTCTAATAAGGTTGGGTTGCCATATTTTTTTACATCATTAAAAATGCCAGCTGAGTCTCCTTTAGCATTTATTTTTTTTAATTGATTGCTTTTTATTATATACAAATTATCCAAAACATCTATATCCATATAAGAAAAATCACCTGCAATAAAATTGCTATAAATAAAATTGCTATCCGATTTTATTTGTTTTTCATTTAGTTGTTCACTTATTGTTTGTTTGGTTTGAGCACACGAATAAATGCTTATAAGCACCATGTATAAAAATAAATAACTGTTTTTTATTTTCAATCTGTAAAGTATTTTATAAAACTATTTTTAACAAAAATTCTAATCAACTTCTAATCTCAATCTATCTCTTAATTCCTTTACCATTGGGTATTTTTCTACCATCAATGCATATTGTTGCCTACTAGTAAGCGCCCTCACTTCATCTGTTATATTTTTTTCTTGTTCTATTACTTCAGATGTATATTTTAAGTTTTTATTATTAAAATGTTTTTGCAAAAACGCTATTAAGCCAGAGCGTTCATTATCTATAAATTTTTGTTGTACTTTACCTTCTGTAATAATGGTAAAATTTTCATCATCCTCTATTCTTAAAATTGCAATTTTAAATTGTGTTGCAGCAGGGTGCTTTTTATCTGCTGTAAGTAAATCTGTAAATATATCCCAAGCATTTTTTAAGCTTTCTTCAGTAAGTTTTTGTACGGTTATTTGCTGAGCATCTTGCTCTAAAATTTTTGCACGTAGTTTACTCAATGTACCAAAACCAGCACTTTTTATTTCAGGTTCAGGAGCTTGCTTAGCGATACTAGTATTTGTAACTACTTTTTCTTTTTCAATAATAAGCGATGCTGAGGGTAAAGTTTCTTTTTTAGGAGTTATTGTTACAGGCGCTTCTTCTTTCATTTTTATAAAAGAAATTCCTTTAAATGCAACGGCTTTACTACTATCCGTTAGTTTTTTTTTTGATAATCCGTTAGCTTCACCGCCGCTTAATTCTACTGCTTGGTTAAGGTAGCAAAGCTTTATCAAAGCCATTTCTATACACAATCGTTTGTTGCGTGCTTGCTTGTAAGCCATGCCTGCATCTGCAAGTACGTTTAATGCCGCTATCATCCAATTAGCGCTTAAATCACTTGCTGCTTGTAAATATTTATCTCTAAAATCTTCTGCTACTTCTAGCAAAATAGCAGCTCGTGGGTCTTTACTTACCAACAGGTTTCTTATAAATTCTGTAAAACCTTCCAGCAAAGTATCGCCTTCAAATCCTTTTTGATTAATATCATCAAACAACAACAATGCATCACTTAGTTTTTGCTCTGTAGTAAATTGTAGTAATTTAAAAAAGTAATCTTCATCTAAAATATTTAAATGCTCTAGTGTATTTGCATACGTTAATTTACCACCTGTAAAACTTACAATTTTATCTAAAATGCTTAATGAGTCCCTCATGCAGCCTTCGCTCTTTTGCGCTATTACATGCAAGGCTGCATTTTCTGCAGTGGTTTCTTCTTTATCACAAATTTCTCTAAGGTGTTCAACTGTATCGTTAGTAGTTATTCTTTTAAAATCAAAAATTTGGCAACGACTAAGTATCGTTGGCAATATTTTATGTTTTTCTGTAGTGGCTAAAATAAATATGGCGTAAGAAGGTGGCTCTTCCAGTGTTTTTAAAAATGCGTTAAAGGCAGATGCACTGAGCATGTGAACCTCATCTACAATATACACTTTGTAATCTCCTGCTTGTGGTGCAAAACGCACTTGCTCTACTAGTGAGCGAATATCATCTACCGAGTTATTGCTTGCTGCGTCCAGCTCATGTATGTTCATGGATGAGCCATTATCAAACGATACACAACTATTACAGGTATTACAGGCTTCACCATCTGCGGTTTTAGTTTCGCAATTAATGGTTTTTGCTAGTATTCTTGCACAAGTAGTTTTGCCCACACCCCTTGGGCCACAAAATAAAAATGCATGTGCTAGTTGGTTATTGCTAATAGCATTTTTTAATGTAGTTGTAATGTGAGATTGCCCTACAACTGTACTAAAATTCTGTGGTCTATATTTTCTTGCCGAAACAACAAATTTTTCTACTTTTTCCATGATTTATTTTGAATATCTTTTCAGATAAAATGCTAATTAAGCAAATCTAATTATTGTAAGTGGTATTGGCAAATGTGGGTAAAGGATGTTTATTATAGAATGCAGGATGTGTGGGGCGTAGGTGCTCGCCTGCGGCGAGCACTAAAATGAACTCGGCGCAGGCGAGTTCATACACAGGCGAGTTCCTACAAAATCGGGTGCCTCACAAACTCCTTATTTCGATCAAACAAATACCTGTATGTACATAAATTTCTACTTCTATGCACTTTGCCAAGGCTGCTGGCAACGTTGAGCATTTTGGGGTTAAAATCTCCTATCCATTGCATTTCATAATCTTCATAGGGGCAAGCATCAGATTGTATATATTTTGCAGATTCGCCAATAATGTATCCATCCACCCCCTTGCCTTGCCAAGCTGGTATTACACCAAAAACAATACCTGTAAATTTTTTATTTTTCGTAAACTCTTTTACCAATAGAAATTTTATTTTTTGTAGTAAACCAAATTTTCCATTCAAATATTTAAACCACTGATTTAAATCAGGCAAGTTTACAAAAATAGCTACTGGTTCATTATCATAATATGCAAACCATATTATTTTTTCATCCATAATGGGTTTCATTTTTTTAAACATTACCTGTACTTGTGCTTCTGATAATTGCTTTAAACCGCCATGGCCTGCCCATGCTTTATTGTATACTGTAGCAAAATCTTTTGCGTATTTTGCCATATCTTTTTTATGCAAATGAGATGATGTAAATTTTATATCACTTTGCACTTCATTATGTCTTTCCCAAATTTTTTTATCTAATGGCTCTTTGCTTTTCATCCCAAAACACACTTGCTCAAAAAATATTTTGAAACCATAGTCTTCTAAAAAGTTAACATAATATGCTGGATTGTAATTCATGCCATACATAGGTTGCATAAATCCTTTTGTAACCAAGCCCCACCACTTATCTCTTTCTCCAAAGTTTACTGGGCCATCCATAGCATGCATACCTTCTTTTTGTAACCAAGTTTTTGCAGTATCTAAAAGTAATGTAGCAGCAATTTTATCATTAATACACTCAAAAAACCCCATGCAACCTACAGGTACATCATCGCCTTTGTTCTTATACTTTGTATTGGTAAAGGCTGCTATGCGCCCAATAAAATTATTGCTATTGTCTTTTAAAATCCATCTTTCAAGTTTTCCGGTTTTAAAAAATTTATTTTTATTTTCATCAAACACATCAAGTATATCTTTATCTAAAGGCTGTATCCAATTAGGGTCATCTTTATAAATGCTTAAAGGTAATTTTAAAAACGCATTGGCTGTGTATTCATCATTTACAATAATAATTTGCATGCGCTAAAATTAATTATAAAAAAATAAATATTTTAAAAAAACAAATTCTTTTTTGATATTCAAATGCATTTCAATAAAGTAGTTTCTAGTAATTGTTTTTCAATAATAAAAAAGCCTCGAAAAAATCGAGGCTTTAAAATGAAATTATCCTTTTTTATTTTTTTTGTATCTCAAATCTGGAGTACCATCTGCTTTTAATGGGCCAGTGCTTTTAGCAGGAGCATCTTTGTAACGTTTGTCAGGTGTGCCATCTGCTTTTAATTTTACACCAGGTGCAGGCGCAGGTGTTGTTTTTGTAGTGGCAGCAGGTTTTGGTGTAGCAGGTGTTTTTGTAGTAGCTGCGGGTGCTGGAGCAGTTTTTGTTGTAGCAGGTTTTGCTGCTACTTCTTTTGCTTTTGCTGGCACATCTGTTTTAGTTTGTGCTGTAGCTGCACTTACCATGCCTACAAAAATAGCCATTGCTAATAATACTTTTTTCATAACTTATTTTTTTTAGGATGTAAATGTACACGTACCTTTTTGAATTATACACTTTTTAATATGTTAATTTGTAGCTAATAAAATTTAATTTTATTGTATTAATAAATTTGAAATATGTTGTTTATTAGTTGGTTATAAAAATTAAATATTATAATCAATCTATTTTGAGTAAATATAAAATATTAGTGATGAGGCAATCTTTTATACCCTTTAAATTATTTCTAAATTTTAACAAATACAATTGACTCCTCAATATTGCTAGTTCAGTAAAACTTATACACATAAATGATATATTGGCTTTGTGTTTGCAACATATAATCAAAATTTAAAAATTTAATTTATGCAAACAACAATCATCAAATGGCACAACATCGTAAAAACAATTGCCATCCTAATTTTACTGTCTACCGTTTTTAGTGCTTGCCAAAAAAACTTTGATAACCAGCAAGTACCAAATACCGAAGAATCAGCAAATGGAGCAGCAGCAGCAGCTAATGCAAAAGGATTAGAACAAACAGTATCAACAAATGCAAGTAAAGAAGCAGCAGCTATCGGTTTTACAGAAACTAGCGAAACCGATTTTGAAAAAGGACCTAAGAAAAATATTGTACAAATTGCTATTGCAAACCCACACTTTTCAAGCTTAGTAGCAGCTGTTGTAAAAACAGGTTTGGCTGGGGCTTTGGCAGATTCATCAGCAAAACTTACCGTATTTGCACCTAATAATGATGCATTTGCACAATTACCAGCACCTTTTAACAATGCTACCAATATTACAGCAATTACATCAGCAGCCAATATTGCCTTTTTAAAATCGGTATTGTTGTATCATGTGCTTGGTACAAAAGTAAAAGCCAACCAAATAGCAGATGGGCGAAGCAGTGTTACTACAATAAAGCCCGCAGGTACTTCAAATGATAACACTATTTACTTTTCAAAAACATATAATTTTATCAGAGTTAATGGAAATAGTGATGTAATTTTTGCCAATATAAAAGCTAGCAATGGAGTAATTCATGTAATAAATAAGGTATTAATATTTCCTACAAAAACAATAGCAGAAATAGCTGTGGCAGACTCTACTAATTTTTCAGTGTTGGTGACAGCTTTATCAAAAACAAATTTGGTTTCTGTATTTACAAGTGGTGGCAACTTTACCGTATTTGCACCTACTAATGCAGCATTTGCAGAATTGCCAGCTCCATTTAATAATGCCTCAAATATAAATGGCATAACCAATACTACACAAATAGCTGCACTAGCCAATATTTTAAAATACCATGTAGTGCCTAGTAGATACTTTGCTTGGGACCTTGGTATTTTTAAAAGAGTAACCACATTAGCCACAGCACCCAATAACAAAATAACAACCATACTAGGTTACAACAACGGTTGGGTAAGGGGAGATGCAAATAATATGTATTCTAAAATTACCCCTGCCGATGTATTGGCAACCAATGGTGTTATACAAGTAATAAATAAAGTTTTACTACCTCTATAAAGTATTAACCCCTGTGAAAATGTAAAGCCGCTTTGTATTATTAAAGCGGCTTTATTATTTTAATCAATCAAATAAACTACCTTTCTTGCTAATACACATTGATGCACAACCCACACGACCAACTCATAGATAGTTTTTTAGAAAATAACATTGGTATAGATACCGATTTTTTAAGCGAAACATTATCCAATGGCTTACAAGAAAATATAAAAAACCTACAAGCAGATGACTTGATGACTTATGCAGGTGTAGGCAATGAAACCGTTATGGATACCAAACAACAAATGCGAGGTGATAAAATTTATTGGATGGATAAAAGCCACGACAATGCCTTTGAACAACAGTTTTTAAACCAAGTAGAAAGTTTTATAGAAAGACTAAACAATACTTGCTATACTGGTATAAATGGATACGAATTTCATTACGCAGTATATGGGCAAGGCGCAGGCTATAAGCGGCACAAAGACCAATTTAAAAATGATAGCAATAGAAAATATTCTCTCATTAATTATTTAAACAACAACTGGCTTGAGGCAGATGGTGGACAGTTATTGGTATATCAGAATGAAGTAGCTCAAAAAATACAACCACAATCTCAAACAGCAGTATTTTTTAAAAGCGATGAAATGGAGCATGAGGTAGTAAAGGCAAATAGAAGTAGGATGAGTATTACTGGTTGGTTGAAAAGAGTGTAAAAATATATCTAAAATTGAAAAAAAAGATTTATTTTGAGAAAAAACCAACACATGGCATTACCAAATATTTTCAGCATTGAAGAATCAAATAAGTTAATAGGAAGAGTAAATAATCTCTCTGAAACTTCAAATCCCACATGGGGGAAAATGAATGTAGCACAAATGATAGCTCATTGTAATGTTACTTATGAAATGGCTTTTGAAGATATACACCCAAAACCAAATGCATTTGTAAAGTTTATATTAAAAATGCTGGTGAAAAACACTGTAGTAAATGAAGTGCCTTATAAACACAATGGAAAAACAGCTCCTCAGTTTTTAATAAAAGATGCAAAAGATTTTATTACTGAAAAAGGTAGACTTATTGCCTATATAAATAAAACCCAAACTCTTGGTGAAAATAATTTTGAGAATAAAGAATCACATTCGTTTGGTGTTTTAAATAAACTGGAATGGAATAATATGTTTTACAAACATCTAGATCATCATCTTACTCAATTTGGAGTATAAGAAATTTTTTTCAAGTTTTTAGTTTTATTCGTTACATTTTTGCAATATTAGCTTTTTAATTTCTTCCCAATTCTTGTTGTAAGGATTAAAGCCTACTATTTCAAAATCATTCTCTGCATCTTCAAAATAACTCATACTTCTCCATAAAATATTTAATTGGTTCTTATTGTACTTTTTTTCAAAGAACGTAAGCATTTCTTCCCACGTATACAATTCTAAAAGTGAGTAAACATCAAAAAAATCTTTCCTTTTTCCACGCCCACAAATAGTATGCATTTTCATAGCTGCAATATCTTCTATTGAAAAATACAAAACTTTATCAATTTCTATAAATGGATTTATTAAAGTTGCTGGCTCTTGTACGAAATCGCATTTTACTTTATTTATATAGCAAAAAAACATTCTACTGTTTTTTGAAAAAAATTCAAATGATAAACCATTGTTGCTTGATAATACAATTTCTAATTCATCTAAATCAAAAGGGGTTGTACAAAAAAAATCTAAATCTATTGATTGTCTATGTCCTATTTGTAATGATAAGGATGTGCCTCCTGCTAAAGCAAAATTATTTTTTATGAAAGGGATAGAATTCAGTTTTTGAAGAAGTGTATAGGTGTCTTTTTCAACTGTAGTAAGATGAAGCATTTATTTCATTTAATGGAATATTAAAATATCGACTACAAAAATTAGCCGTTTTTTTATCTAAAACTCTACTTGTTTTTATTGCTTCCGAAATTTCTTCTAAAGAATACATGTTAAGCAAAGTATAAAAATCTTCTAAAAATCCACGTGTAAGCACTCTTTCAATAATCGCTTTTTTGTTTTTTTTTCTATCTATTAATTCAATTTCACTATCCCAAAACAAATATTTAGAAAAAGGGAATTCACCAGTTTCCAATTTTTTATCCAACAAGTCTGTATCTATATATTTAAAGTAAGAAGACATTTTAAAAATTAAGTTTTATACAAATTTAAAACATTTTATTTACTTACTGATTTTGCAAATTTTAAAATTTCTGAAGGATTTAAATAGCCCTCCTCCATAGTAATTATTCTTCCATCTCCATTTATAAAATACAAAGAGGGGTAACTGCTTACTTTATATTTTTCTGATAAGCCAATACCTTCACCAGCTTCTCCATCCATCGTTACATTTATAAAATTAGCATTGAAGTAGGTGCCCACTTTTTTATTCGCAAAAGTATTTTTCTTTAGTTTTTTACATGGGCCACACCAAGTTGCATAAATATCTAAAAAAATAAGTTTGTTTTCTTTTTTTGCTTGTGCTAAAACATTACTCCAACTATCTTTACTAAACTGAATACCACCCTTTGCATCTTCTTTAAAATCTACCTTAGGGTTATTGTATGCATATAATCCAATAATGCTTACTAGTGATATTGCCCAAAATATTTTATTTTTCATGCTGATAATTATTTTATTAAAGAGATACAAATTTATTACAAAAAAAGTTTTGAATAGTCTTATACAAAGCTACTCGTTTTTTTAAAACTACCTTTGCATATATTTCAGCATTATGACTTTTGAAGATTTAAACTTAAACAACGCATTACTTTCAGCATTAAACGATGCAGGCTATACCAACCCAACTACCATACAACATAAAGTATACCCCGTAGTAATGAGTGGTAGAGATGTGTGTGGTATAGCACAAACTGGTACAGGTAAGACTTTTGCGTATTTATTACCATGCCTAAAGCAATGGAAATTTAGCAAAGAAAAATATGCACAAATATTGGTGATAGTACCTACAAGAGAATTGGTGGCACAAGTGGTAGAGTCAGTAAAAGAGCTTACCACTTATATGAGTGTAACTGCGGTGGGTGTATATGGAGGTACAAATATAAATACACAAGCTGCAGAGGTAATGAAGGGGGTTGATGTGTTGGTAGCCACACCAGGCAGATTGTTTGACTTGCTTATGAATGGCTCTGTAAAAACCAAGAATATAAAGAAAGTAATTATAGATGAAATGGACGAAATGCTAAACCTTGGCTTTCGTACACAAATAAAAAATATACTAGACTTATTGCCTGCTAAAAGACAAAATCTACTATTTTCTGCAACAATAACAGACGAAGTAGAAACATTGATGGATACATTTTTTAATGAACCAATAAGGGTAGAAGCTGCACCAACAGGCACACCATTGGAAAACATTGAACAGGTTGGATATGCTATACCAAACTTTTATACAAAAGTAAATTTGCTAAAACTTTTACTGGCAGAAGATGAAAGCATGACCAAATTATTGGTATTCGTTGCCACAAAAAAATTAGCAGATGAACTGTATACACAGCTTGAAACCATTTACCCAGAAACCTGCGGTGTTATTCATTCCAACAAAGAACAAAACCATCGTTTTAATACTGTAAAACAATTTCACGAAGGTAATTACAGATTTATAATAGCTACCGATATAGTAGCAAGAGGTATTGATATATCTGAAGTAACCCATGTAATAAATTTTGATGTGCCCGAAGTGCCAGAAAATTATATACACAGAATTGGAAGAACTGGTAGAGCGGATAAAAAAGGAATTGCTATAACTTTTTTTACTGAAAAAGAAAAACTTCTGCTTGATGTTATTCAAGCCTTGATGAAATACAAAATACCATTAACTTCTTTGCCAGAAAACTTAGAAATATCTGAAGTGCTTACAGAAGATGAAATACCAAAAGTTTTCATGAAAACGTATCAAGTAAGGTTACCAAAAAAAGAAGAAGTAGGACCAGCTTTTCATGAAAAATCTGCAA
>JAYVID010000232.1:0-36867 GCA_043770525.1 Ferruginibacter sp. | reverse complement strand
GGTGTAGCATGGACTTTAGGTACAGGGAGCAATGCTGGAACTACTTTATATGATATAGCAAAAAAAGTAAGTAATCCTAATACTATATATGCAGTAGGTACACAAGCGAGTACACAAAACTTATTATTATTTGTTTCAACTGATGGCGGAAATACATTTGCCAGTAATACACTAAACAATGGCGGAAGTATTATTACATGCGAAGGAGCAAGATTAACCACCACCGCTGCAAATAACGATTATGTTTATTGCGTTTCTTTACAACCAAACTCTGCACCAGTTATTTTAGGCAGCACCAATAGTGGAATAAGTTGGACAGTAAGGGCAGTTTCTACTAGTACTAGTCTTGTAGGTAGTAATGTTTCTGTTGGTTTGGGAATGAGTAATGGGCAAGGATATTATGATTTAGATATAGTAGCTTCAAATACAAATGCAGAGGCGCTAATTGTAGGAACAACGAGTACCTATAAATCATTAGATGGGGGAGTAAATTTTTCACCCGTAGGTGGTTATTTTGGAACTTTTGGTTCGCAAGTAATTCATCCAGATGTGCAAATGATGCAAGCTGTAGGCAATGATACATACATTGCTTCTGATGGTGGAATTGTATATTCCAATGACTTTTTTACTGCAAATACAAATGTGATTAATAAGGGACTTACTGGAACTCAGTATTGGGGATTTGGACAAGGATGGGATCAAGATATTGTGGTTGGTGGTCGTTATCATAATGGTGATGCGGTTTTGTATGAAGGATATGGTGCGGGTAATTCATTATTGCTTGCAGGTGGTGAATCAGCTACAGGTCATGTAATGTATGGCAAAAAAAATATTGTTGGTTTTAGTGATATCAATACAAAAAAAATTCCTGATGTTATTAATGGAGCTGTAACAAATGGAGCCATACAAAATACGATTTGGCCACAAACGGATTATTATGGTTTTTTCCCTAGTAAATTAATGAATGACCCAAGGTATGCCAATGTATTTTTTGTAGGAGAGGGTAATATTTTATGGAAATCAAAAAATAGCGGCATTTCCTACATTGCACTAAAAGATTTTGGAAGCAAGGTTTGGCGTTTTGATATTGCTAGAAAAAATCCCAATTATATATATGTATGTACGCAAGCTAATGGAATTCAAAAAACAACGGATGGAGGTATAACTTGGACTGTCATTAATTTACCAGCTGGCGTTATCTATCAATATTATAATGCAGATATAGCCATTAATCCTTTAGACGAAAATGACGTTTACTTTTCCATGAAGGATGGAGCTACGGGAAATAAATTTTTTAGAACAATAAATGCAGGCGCCAATTGGGTTAATGTAACAGGCGCAACTTTAGCAAATAAAGATATTGCTTATATTTTGTATCATGGTAATAATGGGGCAGTGTATGCCATTACAAATACTATTTCTAGCGAAGTTTTTTTTAAAGATAATAGTATGGCAGATTGGAGTTTATTTTTAGATGGCTTACCAAGGAATTTGCAAGTGTGGGGAGGCTGTGGTATTTTCTTTAGAGATAATAAATTACGAATACCTAGTAATAGAGGTATATGGCAAACTACTTTAGCTACTGATGTGTTGCCTGTAGCACAACCCATGGCAGATAAACAAATTATTAATTGCAGTAAGGATACCGTTTATTTTAACGATTATTCTATTTTAAATTATACTGGAGCTACTTGGCAATGGAGTTTTCCTGGTGCAAGCTATATAAGTAGTACAAGTAGCATAAGACCAAAAGTTTTGTACCCAGCACCAGGTAATTACAATGTTACTTTAACAGTTACTGATGCACTTGGACAATCCAATTCAAAAACGGTTACAAATATGATTTCGTTTAATGCAGATATTTGTAAAGCTGATACGGTGGCTGGAAGGAGTTTAATTATGAAAGGAACAAATACGCCAATTGCAATAGGTAGTGTACCCATCAATAGTAACAATTTTTCTCTGTCATGTTGGTTTAAGCCAGATGGAAATCAAATTTCGTTTGCACAATTGCTAGGTCATGATCCTTACATAACCGGTGGCTATGGCTTTGGACTAGGATTTACCTTTAGTGGATATACACCTAATTTAAGACTTTGCTACACAGACAATACAGTAAATTATTCCAATAGCAGTAATTTGATTGCAACAGATCAAAAATGGAATTATGTTGTTTTAACCTACAGCCCTACAGGTGTAAAAATTTACTTAAATGGAAAAAGTGAAGTGGTAAATGCAAATGCTATGGCAGCAATCGATTTATCACAATCACCCTTTTTTGTAAACAGAGATATTCATAACCAAGGAGGATTTTACAAAGGACAAATAGATGAGGTAAAAATTTATAATTATGCATTATCAGAGCAAGAGGTAAGAGAAAAAATGCACTTGATACCTACTAACCTTGCAACTGAAACGGGTTTATTAAATTATTGCCAATTTAATCAGTATGATCCTACTTCAAACGATGCTTATGAAATAATAAATAGCAACACGCTTATCATACCAGACAATACTTTTATAAATGAAACGGGTGAGGCTCCTGTAGGGCCAGGTAAGGCTTTTACTATTGCTAATGTAATTACTGGAGGCTTAAAAGATTTTGTAGGAACTGGGATAAAAACTTTTTTTAAACCATTTGTAACAGGCATAACCTACCCTAATGGCACGTTGGTAGGTACCAGATTAAATGTGCCTCCACATACTAAGCCCAATAGTTTGCAGTTGGAACCTAAAAGCAATTGGTTCTTTATTGAAAATTATGGCACAAATGCTACTTTTACATCACTTGACAGTATTCGTTTTGATAATGTAAAAATTACACCTGCCATTTATTCTCAAGGTAATTTTAAATTGTATAAAAGGGCTTCTACAGAAGATGGAAATACATGGGGGAACGAACAAGATTCTTCGGACAGATTTGATTATGTAAGTGGTGCAAACAGTTCAATTGTATTTAGCGCAAATAACAATATTAATTCTTTTAGTCAATTTGCAATCGTAAGCAAAGCAACTATTGGTGTTTTACCAATTAGGTTATTAAGTTTTAATGTAAATGCAAACACCAACACCAACACATTTGATATAGCATGGCGCTGTTATGAAGATTTCGAATTTCAAAAATATGAACTAGAACGAAGTGAGGATGGTTTTTCTTTTTCATCTATAGCTTCCATTTTAAAAAACACCACGCTTTCTAATGGAGCGGAAAAGCAATATAGCTTCAATGATAAAGCGATAATTTACAATAAGAAATATTTTTATCGATTAAAAATTATTAATACAAATGGTGGTTATACATACTCATTTATACAAACGGGTATGATAAAAAATAATGTAAAAGAAAGTTTCAAATTATTTCCAAACCCATGTAAAGATTTTTGTTACATAACTTTAAATGCAAAACAAAATGATCAGCCATTTTTAATAAAAGTATTTGATGCACAAGGGAAATTAGTAATACAAGTAAATGAAAGTGTGAATATAGGAAACAATACTATCCTACTAAATTTGGTATCATTGCAGTCTGGTATTTATTCAATAAAAATATTTAGCAATGATGAAATAAATTACGATATACAACAGATTAGTTTAGTAAAGTAAGATAAACTTAGATGTTTTTTCTATACCTGCACATTATGTAAAATAGCAAGCGTTATTTGTCCAATTCAATCATAAAAGCGACTAAGTTTAAGATGATAAGTAAAGTAAAAAAAATGCATTGCAATTTAAAACAATATAATCAACAGAAACAATTTTTATCTTATGCAATAATTGAATGATATTATAATTGCATCAATTCTACTTTTGCTTTTGTGTATAGATAATAATCTACAAAGGTTGTGGAAATACGCTAATTTGATATTTGTATATAGGTATGTTATGTTAGATACTTTTTTCAAAGCTGCTTTGCTTAACAATACTTAATGCAAGTTGTAATCTAAAGGTTTGTAAGTCTTAGTTATAATCTTAGTTAAATGAATTGCTAGATTGTAGTTATTATTCAAACAACAATTTTTCATTCACCACCTTTCCCTCATATTGTATGTTTAAAATATACACAGTACGTACATCAAAATGATTAGGCACTTTAAAAGTAATAACACTATTGCCTCTTGGGTTTATTTGATTGTAATATAATTTTTCTCCAAGTGTACCAAAAATGGTAAACGTTACTTCTTCATTTACTTTGGTAAAAAATTGAATATTGATGGTATAGTTTGTTACTGGGTTTGGATAAACAGATAAACCTTGTTTTATATCATTTCTAAGTATGGCAATTTTTGAATAAGAAATTTCTCCTTGTTTTGAAATGGCTTTTACTCTGTAATAAACCTCACTGGAATTTATACGATTGTCTTTGTACGTATAGCGTTCTCTGTTATTAAGCGAAACATTTGCTTTTGTATGTATAGGAGCAAAGTCCACTCCATTTGTAGATCTTTCAATTATAAAACGATCGTAAGAATCATTTTCAAAAACATCAAATTCAAGTTGTGCATAGTCGTTAGACCATCTTGCCAATAACTCCATACCTGTTATCGGAACAGCACTAGCATTAAATATGGGTATTGCATTAAATGTACCATTTAAAATTGTTTGTGTTTCAGCCACTGTCATACACATCCAGCGTTGCATTACCGTTGCATATAGTTGTCTAAAATCGTATTGCATGGGCACTTGTGTATTGCCATTAGATACTGCAGGAATAATAGGAGAAGTGCCTATTACTCCACCATTCACTCCATCGCCAAAGAAAATAACGGGTGCGCCAGATCCATGATCGGTGCCATTGCTAGTATTACTAATCACACGACGACCAAATTCGCTAAAAGTCATGCCTGTAACTTTATTTGACTTACCCATTAAAGTAATATCAGTTTGAAAAGCAGTAATAGCAGCAGATAGTTTTCCAAGGTTGTTAGCATGTTCACCTAAAGCATGGTCTGTAACTACAACTTGGTTTTCATGTGTATCATATCCTGCATCAGTTTGGTTTACGATGTATACAGGTGTAGTGAGCCCACCACCAATAAGTCTTGCTACTACTTTTAATTGTGTAGCTAAGTTATTACTAGTAGGGTAAGTTGTTAAAGTAGTTTGTGCATTGTAAGCAGCAGTAATTTTACTTGCATACACATTGCTCTGGCTACTCATTTGTCTAAGAAAAGTTAACTCTGTACCATGGTCGCTTATGGGTGCTGCTTGTGGTATATTGGTAGCAACTGTAATTAACGATGCAGGGTTTGGTGCATTGTAACCAAAGTTTACATCGCTACCTAAAAGTGATAATGGTAATGAACCTCCAATTTGAATAGCCATCGGATCTGGATTGGTTGCATTTGGATATCCTGTTGGAAAAGTTGGAAAAGTAGTTTCTAATTGGCGACCAATCCACCCAGTTGTATTACTTGGATTGGTGGTGCCAGAGAACCAAATATTTTGTGCAAAAAAATGACTGAAATTTGGGTTAGGGTATGTTACCCCTTGTACAATATTAACCTTACCATTGGTAAACATATTTTTTAAACCTGTCATAGCAGGATGCAAAGCCGTAGTAGGAGTAATGGTGGTTGCAGCTAGTGCAGCTTGCGGTATTATAACATCTGGCCTAGCCGCAGTTAAATTTGCATATTGGTCTATTGGTATAACCATATTCAACCCATCATTACCTCCATTCATTTGTATTACTACCAATATTTTTCCACAGTTTGCAGCTGAGGTAGATAATGATTGTAAAAATGGATTTAGTACACCCTCGCCAGCAAATACTGGCATGCCTGTAAGCATTATTGGTGTAGTAAAAAGTGCACTATTTCTTAGGAATTTTCTACGATTCATAAAATTATTTTTAAAGACTACATTAATTGAAATTCTGCTAATTCTAATAAGGCTTTAAACAAACCTTTTAGGTAATTGGTTACAACGGTTGTATTATTAGTGGTAGGTGCTGTATTGTAGGCTGTCCAAATTTGTGTCCAATATGAATCAGATGTTTGACCACCCAGCAACTCTTGCAATTTTAATTGATTTTTATAATCCGTTGGCAGGTCTATTGAAAATAAATATTTGCAAATTTCTGTTATGAGTAAATTTGGATCGGCACTAATAGCAGGGTCAAATTGTTGTACAAAAGCTATAAAATTTGCTTTTATTAATACACCAGATTCATAAGGTGTAAAACCATTCATAAAATTTTTTATAAGCGTAAAACGCTTTTGTATTGTTTCAGAATTTATCCAATTTTGATAGTAAGTTGGTTCTTGATAATAAGCTTTCCAACCTGCAACGGTGGGTGGTGATCCAAAGCCTTGCTCCAAAGAATCATATCCATAATTTTGAAAATATCTCCAAACGAAATACTGTTTATCTACTCCGGTGTTAGTATTTGTTTCTACATTAAATGTCCTTATAAAACTGGTAATAAAATCTATTGGGCTTTTTATCATTACTGCTTTGTTTGCAGCATCAAAAAAGTGTTGACTTTTAAACAATGTTTTTACTACAGGTGCCATTTCCCAGTTGCTACTTATCAATAAGTTTGCCAATGGCACAATTACATTTGTCTCTACGTTAGCATCAATATCATAATATATAAAAAAGCGATAAAGCCTTCTACAAATATATCTAGCTACAGAAGTTGCTTGTTGAGTAAAGAGCATATCAAAAAATAAATCAAACTCATTTGCACCATTTGCTTGTGTTTGGTTATTGATGGTGGTATTATTAAAAAAAGCTGAGAAAGTTTTATTGCTTTGATTGTGGAAACTTGGATTAAAACCTGATGTAACTGGATATGCAGAAATAAAACTTGATACTCGCCAACCAGAAAAAACTTTAGCAGCTGGAATAATATCTGCCTCTGCATAATTTTGTATGGGTACTTTGCCAATAGAAAATAATTCAAGCAATTCTCTTGCAAAGTTTTCATTAGGTGCGGTTGCAGTACTGTATTGGTTGCTCAAATAAACCAGCATAGCAGGTGTTTTTGAAATTGCTTTTATTAAAGTTTTAAAATTCCCAATTGCGTTTGTCCGTAATAAAGTCATATAATCGTTGGACATCGTAGCAGCATTTTGTGCAGAGTTGTCTAATGACTCATAATTTACTGGAATAAAATGATACCAAAATTGTTGCATTTTCTCTCTTATACTTGCTGGCTCATTTATACACACTCCCCAGTTCCAAAATTCTAGACTTAATCGTCTGGAGTATTCAGGGCCAAAAGGTGGATACCCAGTGATATTCGAGTTTGTCCAATTAGCACCTTGTGCCACACCTCCGCTTATTGCTGGTGTACCAGTCCCAGCACCCAATGTGTCAGGATAATTTGCAGTATTAAAATACAATGGAGTAGGGGTTGGGCTTACAGGAGCTGTAGTAAAGTTAAATAAAGCATCTACAGCAGCAGCAGGAGTAAGTGCTTTTAAAGTATCTAAGTCGCTTTTCTTTACTCCAAAACTTGCTCTTCTCAACAAATGGGCAACTTGCCATTCTGTCCATGTGCCTGTATAAGGAGCAATACCACTGGTTACACTTCCCACTCTTGCAGCAAAGCTGCCGTCGTTGTTAGGGTTTCCCATTAAATTGCTGTATTGCCTATTGCCTAGTGTTTTTCTAGCATATTTTTCAAACAATGGATCTTCCTGAGGAGGAACATTATCATCAATTGCTACTTTTTCTGAAGTATTAATTCCTATTATTTTTTTTAAGAAATCTTTACGTTGTAAATGTTTGTCTCCCATATAAAAAAATATTTTGTTGTTGCTTAAAAAAAGGAAAATAATTTTGTTAAATAAATTAGAAAAAATTATGCCAAAACCTTTTTTGTATGAGATTGTTAATAATTAAATTATGGAAGCGTACTATTTAAAACAGGTTGAATTTCAATAAAAAAGCCGTTCTTACATAAGAAGACCGGCTTTCTATTTACAATTACTATTAAAATATTATTTCAAATCAAACCTATCCAACTCCATCACTTTTACCCAAGCTGCCACAAAATCTTTTATCATTTTTTCTTGTCCATCTGCACAAGCATATACCTCTGCAATTGCACGTAGTTCGCTGTTTGAGCCAAATATTAAATCTACTCTAGTACCAGTCCATTTAGTTGCACCAGTTTTTCTATCTGTTCCTTCAAACACATCTTTGTGTGCATCTACAGGTTCCCACTTGGTATTATAATCTATTAGGTTTACAAAAAAATCGTTGGTAAGACTTTCTTTTTTATCTGTAAAAATACCATGCTTAGTTCCTGTAAAATTAGTATCAAGCATACGCATACCACCTAGTAAAACTGTCATTTCAGGAGCAGTAAGTGTAAGCAATTGTGCTTTGTCTATTAGCATATCTTCTGCTGTAGCAAGTTGCTTTTTTGCATAATTTCTAAATGCATCTGCTTTAGGTTCTAAAGAAGCAAAAGAAGCTACATCTGTTTGCTCTTGTGTAGCATCTGTACGGCCAGCTCTAAATGGAACGGTGATTGAATTGCCCGCAGCTTTTTCTATAGCGGCACATCCACCCAAAACTATTAGATCTGCCAAAGAAACTTGCTTTTCAGTATTTGCTGTATTAAATGCTTGTTGTATTTTTTCTAATGCATCTAACACTCTTGATAATTGCGATGGATTATTTACTTCCCAATATTTTTGTGGAGCCAATCTTATACGAGCACCATTTGCACCACCACGTTTATCACTTCCTCTAAAGGTAGATGCAGAAGCCCAAGCAGTAGATACTAATTCTGAAATAGATAAACCAGCTGATAAGATTTGTGTCTTTAAATCAGCAACATCTTTCTCATTTATTAAAGTGTATGTTAGAGCTGGTATTGGGTCTTGCCATATCAATATCTCTTTAGGTACTTCAGCTCCAAGGTAACGAGTTATTGGTCCCATATCTCTATGCGTAAGTTTGTACCATGCTCTTGCAAATGCATCTGCAAATTCAGTAGGGTTTTCAAAAAAGCGCCTCGATATTTTTTCGTAAGCTGGGTCTACTCTCATAGCCATATCTGCTGTGGTCATTACAGGTGCATGAGTCTTTGCTGGGTTATGTGCATCTGGTACTAAACCAGCACCACCATTGTTTTTTGGTTTCCATTGGTGTGCCCCAGCAGGGCTTTTTGTTAATTCCCATTCGTAGCCAAACAAATTTTCAAAATAATTATTACTCCATTTTGTTGGAGTTGTGGTCCAAGCACCTTCTAAGCCGCTGGTTATTGCATCTTCTCCATGCCCAGTGCCAAAGCTACTTTTCCATCCTGTAGCTTGTTCTTCTATACTTGCACCAGCTGGTTCTGTACCTTTATAATCCTCAGAGGCAGCGCCATGCATTTTTCCAAATGTATGCCCACCAGCAGTAAGCGCTACAGTTTCCTCATCATTCATAGCCATACGCCCAAAAGTTTCACGTATATCTTTTGCAGAAGCAAGCGGGTCTGGGTTACCATCAGGCCCTTGAGGGTTTACATATATTAGTCCCATTTGCACTGCACCTAGTGGGTTTTCTAATTCTCTATCACCAGTATAACGTTCATTGCCTAGCCATTTTCTTTCAGGTCCCCAGTACACATCCTCCTGTGGCTCCCACACATCTACCCGTCCACCTGCAAATCCAAAGGTTTTAAAACCCATCGATTCTAAAGCACAATTACCAGTAAGTATCATTAAATCTGCCCACGATATTTTGTTACCATATTTTTGTTTTATTGGCCAAAGAAGCAATCTTGCTTTATCTAAATTGGTATTATCTGGCCAGCTATTTAGTGGAGCAAAACGGAGTTGTCCTGCTCCTGCACCTCCACGCCCATCTGCTATGCGGTAGGTGCCTGCGCTATGCCAAGCCATGCGTATAAAGAATGGACCATAATGCCCATAATCTGCAGGCCACCAGTCTTGGCTGGTGGTCATAGTTTCTATTATATCTTTTTTAATAGCCGCTAAATCTAAACTTTTAAATGCTGCAGCATAATCAAATCCCTCATCCATAGGATTGCTCAAGGATGAGTGCTGACGAAGAATATTTAGTTTTAATTGATTCGGCCACCAATCTCTATTGGTAGGAGGAGCACCTGCACTTTGCTTTAATATGCCACTGGTAAAAGGGCATTTGCCAGCAGCAGTTGTATTATTTTCCATTGTATAGTTTTTAATATATGAGTTGGCGAATTTACAAAATTTTACTTACAATATTTACTAATAATTTTAATATTATTGTAGCCATAAGTACTAGAAAAATAACGGTTACATAATTTATGAGTGATGGTGGGGAATTCTTTGGTGCCATGTATTATACTTTGGCTTTTCATTTTTTTGATAGTAGCTTAATACAGCTTATCGTTTGAAAAAAAAAGAAAGACGATTAATAAAACTAGTTTCAATATTTTTTTTATCTTTTAAAGCCAAGGAAGATAGGGAGAACACAGTACAGAAAATTGAGGTATAGGAAATTAAATGAGTAAATTTTAACATAATTATTTATCATTCTACATTTTGGATCAATTATTTAGCCTTACTTTAGACTTTTATTATTTTTTCATTTATAAAACTTATTTATGATCATTCTCAACCTACAAAAAAGAATAAAATTTCTTTTTGCTTTTACTTTTATTTTGAATACAGCATTTGCACAAAAAGAAACAGACAAAGTTTTTTTAGATAAAACCGTAAAGTATGGCAAACTTGCCAATGGGCTTACTTACTATATTAAAAAAAATGCTAAGCCAGAAAGTAAAGTAGAACTTAGGTTGGTTGTAAATGCTGGCTCGGTTTTAGAAAAAGATGATCAGCAGGGGGTAGCTCATTTTTTAGAGCACATGGCTTTTAATGGTACTAAAAATTTTCCCAAAAATAAGTTGGTAGATTATTTAGAAAAATCAGGGGTAAAATTTGGAGCTGATTTAAATGCAAGCACAAATTTTGATGAAACTATTTATATGCTTCCTATTTCTACCAAAGATCCTGTAATACTTAGCAATGCATATCAAATTATAAGAGATTGGGCAGGCAATATGCTACTAGACCCAGTAGAGATAGATAAAGAAAGAGGTATTATCATGGAAGAAAAAAGAATGCGTCAAGGTGCTGGCATGAGAAGTATGACAAAGTACTTTCCTGTATTAACCAATGGTAGCATGTATGGCAAAAGAATTCCGATAGGAAAAGAGGAAATAATAAAGACGGCTCCTAAAAAAGTTTTTACTGATTTTTATAGAGACTGGTACAGGCCAAACAATATGGCTGTAGTGGTGGTAGGTGATGTTAATATTGCAGAAGCAGAGGCTACAGTAAAAAAACTTTTTGGAGATATGCAGAACCCTGTAAATGCACCAAAGCGCCCCACTGTTATACCTATAAATTGGCATACTGCAAATAAAGCTTATGTTGTTACCGACGAAGAAAACACCAATAATATTTTACAAGTTATTATTGGTTTGCGCAAGCAAGAAGATCAAACAAAATGGGGAGCTTATGGAAATGGTATTACAAATGAAATTATATCAAATATGTTTCAAAATAGATTAGGAGAGTATGGGTTAAAAGCAAAGTCTCCTATTGGATTTGGAGGCATTAGCCTAGATGGTGAACAGTTTAGAGGACAAGTGGGTAATAGTATTTTTGCATTAGTAAAAACAAATGCATCCGATGCTTTAAAAACTGTTGTAGAAGAAGTGTTGAAAGCAAAACAATTTGGCTTTACAGCAGAAGAATTTGAAAGAGCAAAAAAAGATATGCTTAAAGAATATCAAGATAATGTTGCTGAAAAAGATAAATTAGAATCTGCAAGTTATGTAAGAGAGTACATAGGAAATTTTTTGAAAAATGAGCCAGCACCTGGTATTGAGGCAGAGAAAAAATATGTAGATAGTTATTTAGGAGCCCTTACTTTGGATAAAGTAAATAAAAAAGTAGCAAGCTTTAATTTAAATGAGCCTACTTTTATTTTATACAACGCATCTACAACCGCAAAAGATTTGCCTACAGAAAAAACACTTTTGGAAGAATATGAAATAGCAAAAAAGCAAACAGTAAAAGCGTATGAAGAAAAAGCAATAGCAAAAAATTTATTGGATAATGAGCCAGTGTCTGGTAAAACTATAACTAAAGAAGATAATATCGATTATAAAACCACTTCAATTACACTTTCAAATGGTATAAAAATTATTTATAAAAAAACAGATTTTAAAAATGATGAAATTGTATTACGAGGCAACCAATGGGGAGGTTTTACGAATTTAAGTGAAAAAGAAATTCAAAATACTATTTACTTACAGTTAGTAAATCAACTGGGAGTAGGGTCTCACAAAGCTATGGAAGTGCAAAAAATGATGAGTGGAGTAAATGCAAACGTTTTTATTGGAGCATCTAGCAATTCGTTTTCTATTTTTGGAAGTTCTGCAGTTACAGATTTTGAAAAAATGCTTCAATTGCTGCATTTAAAAATGACCAATATAAATTTTTATGAAGAAGAATTAGAAGGTTTAAAAAGTGGATTTGCACAGCAAATTGGAAACATAAAAAAGAACCCTGCAATATTTTTTAGTGATACTTTAAATAGATATAGGTTTAATTTCTCTAAAAGAATTCCAGCCTTACCAAGCGTAGCAGATATCGAAAAAGTTTCTGTAGATGATATTAAAAGCCTATACCTTAAAATGGTGAATAACTTAAGAGGTGCTACATTTGTTTTTGTAGGAAATATTGATGAAGTAAATTTTCAAACATTGGTAGAAAAGTATATAGGCTCTATACCTACAAAGCAAGAAACAGTTACAATTAATAAAGACAATATTGTAAGAGCTATAACAGGCAAAAATAATTTTACTGTAAAAGGAGGTAAAGAAAACAAGTCTGAAATAAATGTTTCTTATTATGGTAGACTCACAAATTTTGATGATAAAGAAAATTTAAGCTATGGATTATTAGCTGAAATATTGCAAATGAAAACCACTGAAAAACTAAGAGAAGACATGGGTGGTACCTATTCACCAAGAGTAGGAGGGCAAATGAATCGTTTGCCTTTGCTTGATTATACGTTAAGTTTAAACGTACCATCCGCTCCTGAAAATGTAGAAAAACTAACAGCAGCCTTTGAGCAAATAGTAAAAAATGTAATTGGAGGAGCAGTATCTGACGAAGATTTATTGAAAGCAAGAGAACAACGTAAAAAATCTTTTGAAACTCAACTGAAGACTAATAATTTTTGGGTAAGTCAAATTGAAATGCAAGACATGTATAAGTTTGAAACAAAGTTATTGGTAAACTATTTTAGCAGATTGGAGGAGTTGAAAAAAGAAGATTTAATAAATGTTGCAAAAAAATATTTATCAGACTCAAATGTTTTAAAGGCAGTAATGAATCCAGATAAATAAAAAACAATAAATGTGTTGCAATCATATTTATTTGTAAATAACTATTAAATAAAGCAAAGGCTATACGAAGTAATTTAAACTTTGTGTAGCCTTTTTAGTTTTTTGGTGGGGTGTAATTATTTTGAAATGGTATGAATCAGTATGATTTTGTTTAAGGCATTCCTTATTAACTTGGTTTTCTTTTTTGCTATCTTTGCCCCATGTCAGACAAAAAAAACATTCGTGAATTTGATTTAAATGGATTGAAAGAATATTTTGAAACCATTGGTGATAAACGCTTTCGTGCCATGCAAGCCTACGAATGGCTATGGAAAAAAAATGCTCGTAGTTTTGATGAAATGAGCAATCTTTCGTTGGAATTAAGGTCAAAAATGAAAGAAGAATTTACCCTTGATGCTATGACGATAGATACCACACAGCATAGTAGTGATGGTACTTTGAAAAGTAGATTTAAAACCCATGATGGGCATTTGATAGAAGGCGTTTTGATTCCTACCGAAAAAAGATACACTGCTTGTGTTTCATCGCAAGTAGGATGCAGCCTTACTTGTGCATTTTGTGCTACAGGAAAAATGGATAGAAAAAGGAATTTAAATTTTGATGAAATTTATGACCAAGTAGCCATGCTAAACGAGCAATGTATGAAAACCTACGAAAAGCCATTAAGCAATATTGTATATATGGGCATGGGTGAGCCATTGCTAAACTATAAAAATGTTTTAAAATCGATTGATAGAATTACTGCTTCGGATAGTATGAACATGAGTCCAAAACGTATTACCGTCTCTACAGCAGGAGTTTCTAAAATGATAAAGCAGTTGGGAGATGATCAAGTAAGATTTAACCTTGCGGTTTCATTACATGCACCTACCGATGGGCAACGTACAGATATAATGCCGATAAACGAAAGTAACAATTTGAAAATATTAATAGAATCGTTACAATACTTTCATTTAAAAACAAAAAATGAAATTACACTTGAGTATATTCTTTTTAACAACATAAATGATAGCTTAGTAGATGCAGAAAATTTAGTAAAAATTTATAAGCAAGTACCTACACATCTTATAAATGTAATAGAATACAACCCCATAGCTGGAGTTAGTTTTATGAAACCTGATGAAGAAAGAACAAATGCTTTTACAGACTATTTAATAAAAAATAAAATAAATGTAAGGGTAAGAAGAAGTAGGGGGAAAGATATTGACGCCGCTTGTGGGCAACTTGCTAATAAAGGGTAAGCTTTTTTTACACTTTTATGATTATAGAAAAAGAATTAGATGTAAATACAGTATATCTTTATGCAAATAAAACCTACCACATGAAAAAATTATTATTATTATCAATGATTGCTTGTTTGTTTTTTGCAACAACTAATGCACAACAACAAGGAGATTCTACAAAAAACAACTTCAAAAAGAGAGGGGTTGGAATGGGTAAAGGAAAGGGAAGGCAAATGGGAAAAGGGCTTGGGTTATTAAATTTAACTCCAGAGCAAGAAGAAAAAATTAGGATTATAAGAAGTCAAAGCCCTGCAAATACTGCTGAAGAAGTAGCGGCACAAGAAATAAAAATAAATGAAATTTTAACACCTGAACAACGTTTGAAGCGTGAGCAAATTAAAAAACAAAGGACTGAAAAAAAACTAGAAAAGGATGATGATGACAAAGAGGAGCATCATGCTGAAAAGGAAGCCAAAAAAAATGATGAACAAAAAAATGAAATAAACGATGATGATGATGACAGTGAAAATAAAAAGGACAAAAAGGACAAAAAGCACAAAAGTAAAAAAGAAAAGAAACAAAAGGATATAAAAGATGACCATGATGAAGATAAGAGTGATATAAATAAGCAAGAAAAAGACGAAGAATCAAAAGAGAAAACTAAAGAGAATAAAGAAGGTAAAAATGAGAACAAGGGAAAAGGAAAAAATAAAAAAAGTAAAAAAGGATAAAAACAATAAAGCATAAACATTGCTAGTAGTAAGATCACAAAATAAGTACATTAAAAAAGGATGCTATTTGCATCCTTTTTTAATGTAAAGAAATATCTAAGTGCTTTAACTTTTTATTAATTAAACTTTTTGAAAGCAACAAAGTCTATGGTGTATAACAATTAAAAAATTAAATTATTATGAAAAAATTATTAGTATTAACTTTTGTAACATTTTTATTCGCCCTTACCACTTTTGCACAGCAAGAAAGGAAAATATCTGATACATCTAACAGAAAAGAAATGCGCCAAGGGCAAGGAAGAAAAGAGAAAATGGAAAAAATGAAAGAGCTGGGCCTCACAAAAGAGCAACTAGCAAAAATGAAGGATGTAAAAAAAGAAACAAAAGCAAAATTACAAGCTTTAAAAAAAGAACAAACAATAACAGTAGCAGAAATGAATGCACGTAAAAAAGCAATAATGGAAGAAAGTATGTCAAAAATGAAAGTGATACTTACACCTGAGCAATTTGAAAAAATGAAAGCCTCTATGCAGCATAAAGGGAAAGGCAAGCGTGGCAAGAAAAGCGATGAAATGGAAGTTGACTTAGCGTCTTAAATTATAAAAAAATAAATTGTAAAGGATGCATTTGTAGCATCCTTTTTTTATGAGCGGATTTTAAAACAGCCTCATTAAAGCCAGTAAGGGTTTAGCTTATAAAAATATTGCTATATTTGCACTTCACCTACTGTTGTAAAACAGCAAAAACACTACGATATGGCACAAGATGCTTTTAAGAAATTTATCAATCCCAAGAAGAATAGCGTAAAAAAAGAAGAATTTCGCCAAGATAAAAAGAAAGCCCTCAAAGAAAAGCGAGCGTATTTTGAAGCTAAAAAAGCAGAGGAGTTTAAAGCAAGGCAAGTAAAAAGAGGCGTAATTGTTCCAGAAAGAGCACCTTCTGGCAGACCTGTTTTTGAACCTAAAAAGGGTGGAGGTAAAGTAATTGCAAAAGCAATAGACCCAGCACAAAAAACTACCGATATAGCAATGCCACTAAATAAATTTTTAGCGCATTGTGGAATATGCTCTCGAAGAGAAGCAATAGAAGTAATTGCAAGCAACACCGTAAAAGTAAATAGCACTATATGCATAGAGCCTGGTTACAAAGTACAGCCTACCGATGAAGTAGAATACAATGGCAAAAAATTATTTGTAACCAAAAATTTGGTGTACATTTTATTAAACAAACCCAAAGATTATATTACGACAACCGACGATCCACAAGGTAGAAAAACTGTGTTGGAATTAATACGCCAGGCTACAGTAGAAAGAGTATACCCCATTGGTAGATTGGACAGAAATACAACGGGTGTTTTGTTACTTACAAATGACGGCGACCTTACACAAAAATTATCTCACCCTGCTTACGACATAAAAAAAATATATGAAGTAAGGTTAGATAAAAACCTTACCAAAAATGATTTTGAAAAAATATTAAATGGCTTGGTGCTTGAGGATGGAATTGTGCATGTAGATAGTTTAGCATACTCAGATGGTAAAGACAAATCTATAATTGGCATAGAAATACACAGTGGTAAGAATAGAATTGTACGTCGCATATTTGAAAGTATGGGGTACGATGTAAAAGGTTTGGATAGGGTAATGTATGCTGGACTTACAAAGAAAAATGTAGAAAGAAGTAAATGGCGTTATTTAAGTGAGAAAGAAATTCGTGTGTTAAAATATATGAATGAATCGAAACGAGGAAAAAAACTGGCTAGCGAAGTGAAGGGAGAAATAGTGGAGCCTTTAGTAAAGCAAGTATTGACAGAAGAAAAAAGAAAGGGCAGTGATTTTTCTAATGCAGAAATAAAAGCAGCTTTAGGAGAAACTATAGTTCTTGCAGACCAACCTAAAAAAGTAAGAGAAAAAAAGATTCCGCAAGCAAGAAAATTTAAAACACATTCAGAAAAAAAGGCGGCTGCTTTATTGGCTGCTGATCCAGATTCAAAATCTTTATTATTGAAGAAAGTAGATTCTAAAATTAAAGTAAAAGGTAAATCAATTTCTAGCAAAAAAGTTGAAAAAAAGTTAAGTAGTGGCAAAAAGTAAATATGAACTTATTTTTGAGAACAATGATTTTGTAGCCATAAATAAACCAAGTGGCTTGCTTACTATACCTGATAGAGAGCAAACTGAAAAATCGTTAAAAGAATACTTAATAGATAAGTATAAAAATATTTTTGTTGTACATAGGCTAGATAAAGATACCAGTGGCTTGGTTGTTTTTGCTAAGAATGAAGTAACCCATAAATATCTATGTAAAATTTTTGAAGAAAGAAATGTTGAAAAATTTTATTTAGGTATTGTTATCGGTGAAATGCCTGATGAACAAGGATTGATAGACGCACCAATTACAGATCACCTTACAAGAAAAGGGTTGATGACAGTGCATAGAAGTGGTAAAGAATCTCAAACTGGCTATGAAGTGTTAGATACAACGCCACAATTTTCTTTGGTATCTTTTCAGTTGTTTACTGGGCGTACGCACCAAATAAGGGTACATTGTAAAAATGTAGGTAATCCGCTTGCTTGCGATGAATTGTACGGAGATGGAAAGCCATTGTTGCTTTCTAACTTTAAAAAAAATTACAAATTGAGCAAGCATGATGATGAAGAGAGGCCGATTATAAATAGACTAGCCTTGCATTCTTTTAAACTAAATTTTGAAGACGAGTATGGCACAAAAATGATGCTATGTGCTGATGCTCCCAAAGAATTTAGGGCATTTATGCAGCAGTTAAAAAAGAAATAAATAAAAAGTCCTTGCAATTAAATGCAAAGACTTTTTGGATTAATGACACCCCCTATTTGTCTATTAATCAATATTGGGTTGAGGAGTGTACCTCAAATATGGTTTTATAATTTTTAGTCCTTTTGGAAATTTTATTTCAGCATCAGCAGTACTTATAGCAGGCACCACTATTACATCTTCGCCATTTTTCCAATCTGCTGGTGTAGCTACACTGTACTTTGCTGTTAATTGTAATGAGTCAATTACACGTATTACTTCCACAAAATTTCTGCCGGTGCTTGCTGGGTAAGTAAGTGACAGTTTTAATTTTTTATCTGGGCCGATAATAAAAAGGGAACGTACAGTAAATGTCTCCGATGCATTTGGATGAATCATATCATACAAACCTGCTACTATTTTATCTTCATCTGCTATTATTGGGAAATCTACAGAGCAGTTTTGTGTTTCATTTATATCTTTTTTCCAGCCATTGTGGTTTTCAATACCATCTACACTTACTGCTAATACTTTTACATTTCTTTTTTCAAATTCATGTTTGAGCAATGCTGTTCGGCCTAGTTCAGTTGTGCATACTGGCGTATAATCTGCAGGGTGCGAAAATAAAACACCCCATCCTTCTGATAAAAATTCGTAAAAATTTATTTCTCCTTCTGTTGTCTGTGCAGTAAAATTTGGTACAACATCTCCTAATCGTAAACTCATATAAAATTTGTTTTGTACAAATATAATACTCTATAAATTAAGTAGACTAATAAAATAATAATAAATTTATTTTTGTAACCCTTCGTTAAATTTTATAATAAGTTGTAATAAATCTGCTTGCTCATTAAGCGGCAATGTAGCAGCTTTATCAAATACATCATGATAAGCAGCAATGCCACCCAATGTATAGAAAAAGAAAGAAGGTACTCCTTTTTCAGTAAAAAAATAGTGATCGCTATTGGCTGCTTTTCCTCTTGCATTCACAGCTTTTAAATATTTGCCTTCTGTATTTATTTTTTGCATCAAAGCAAATTCTTTTGGAAATTCAGTTGCATTTACAACGGTAATACCATCTATACCTGTACCAGCTAAATCTGTGTTGGTTAAAAAACGAATTTTCTTTAATGGAACGATTGGGTTTTCTGTGTAATATTTAGAACCGAGTAAACCGATTTCTTCACCAGCAAATAATATAAAAGCAATTGAATATTTTTGAGGATTTTTTATATAATATTTTGCAAGGCTTAATAGCAATGCTACACCGCTTGCATTGTCGTTTGCACCCGGAAAATAAGTATCCCTACCCATACCGCCAAGGTGGTCGTAATGTGCGGTAATAAAAATAAATGAATCTGGTTTTAAAGTGCCCGTTACCATTGCACAAACATTGGCTGCATCAAACTTTTTTATAAATTTATTTTCAATATCAATTTTTATAGATTTTGGTAGCTCTGTAAACTTTGTTTTATCTAATTTAATTAATGTATAATTTTCTACTTTTTGTGAAGCTTCCCAAGTCAGTTTTTTTTCTAATGTTACTATAATTGCATTTTCATTATCTATAAATGTAGCACTGTCTTTTTGTGTAAGATTACCTGTGGTATTGTTTCCTTTACTATCAGCACTTACAATATAATCTACACCAGTAATCAATTTTTTACCATTTATAGTTACTTCCACATTGTTAGGAAAAGTATTGGCAGAGTAAGTGAGCTTTTGTAAATAATCTTTTTTGCCTAGTGGTTTTAATCCTATTGTTTTAAATTCATTGGCTAAAAAAGACGCAGCTTTTTTCATACCATTATTGGTATAGCCACGCCCCCAAAATGTAGGTGAGGTAAGTGTATCTACTATTTTTTTGTTGTATGAAATATCTTGTGTATGAGCAGTATAACTTAATGAGAATAGGAATATACTTAATATGAATTTCATAGTTTTTTCTTAAAATTAGGATATAATTTTATAATGAAACGATAAAAATAGTTTATTACATTTTATTGAATGGAAAATGACAAGCTAAAGTCTAAATTTTATTTAACCTGTTGATACAACATAAATTTCTCTTTAAAATATTCTTCTTCAAAAATTTGATTTATTTCCCAAACAAATGGCTTGCAATTACTTTCAAATATTTCTTTATTCAAATCGCCACCTTTTAAACATATCAAACCATTAGGCGTTCCTTTTTCTGCCGTTTTTGCTTTGCGTATAAGCTTTCTGCTCCAATGCCACAAACTACCCAATGGTGCTACAGCTCTACTTACTACTGCATCAAATTGCCTGTTTTTTATTTCTTCTGCACGTGCATGTTGTGTTGTAATATTTTTTATACCTGCAGCTTCGGCTATTTCATTTACTACTTTTAATTTTTTACCAATACTATCTACCAAATGAAATTTTGCTTCAGGAAAAAGTATGGCCAATGGCAGACCGGGAAAACCACCACCACAACCAAGGTCCATAATTTCTAAGCCAGCTTTAAAATCAAATCTTGTAGCAATGGTAAGAGAATGTAACACATGGTGCAAATAAAAATTATCCATATCTTTTCTGCTAATTACATTTATTTTTTCATTCCAGTCTACATACAATTCTTTCAAAATAGAAAGTTGTCTATCCTGCTCAGGTGTAAAATCAGAAAAGTATTTTTTTATAAGTTCCATTATGCATTCTTTTTAATAGTAGCTAAAGTTTTGTATCTTCTTGTTTTAAAGAAATCAAAAATCAAAAAATCAGCAATCAGAAATCATCCTTCCATTTATTTAATAGTAGCCAAAACGTTATATCCTTTAACCCTAAAGAAATCAAAAATCAGCAATCAGCAATCGAAAATCATCCTTCCATTTATTTAATAGTAGCTAAAACGATATATCCTTTAACCTTGAAGAAATCAAAAATCAAAAAATCAGCAATCAAAAATCAAAATCTTATTTCCAAGTGGGCCTCGGCTTTTTCACCAACGATACTGCAAATATGATATAATAAAAAAACATCCAAATATCCAATAAAATAAAAAATGGCAGTAAATCTTTCTCCCCTAATTTTTTCATCGATTTAGCATACACAATGGTTTGCAAAATTAAAAAAATTATAAAAGGAATTAAGCTAAATTTCCAACTAAAAAATATGGTAGCAACCATAAATACTGGGTAAAATAAAAATTGTGCTATTGAGTATAACCCAAGCAAAAATTTATGAGTGGGCTTATAATATTTGGATGTACTATAATGCCTAAATTTTTGGCTTTTCCATTGGCTAAAACTTTCTGCAGGTTCACTCAATGTAAAACTATCTTTATCTACATTAATTTTTACATTCTGCTTTGTTGCAGCCATATTTATAAACAAATCATCATCGCCACCTGGTATATTATTATGTGCACTAAAGCCTTTGTGTCTATAAAAAATAGCTTTTTTGTAAGATAAATTTCTACCCACACCCATATATGTAGTACCCGCCAATGCATAACTCATGTATTGCAAGGCACTGTGAAAAGTTTCCCAACGAATCAACTTATTGAGCAAACCATTTTTTTTATGATATGCCCCATACCCCAAAACAATTTCTGTATCATCTTCATACACTCCTTGCATACTGTTTATCCAATGCTCACTTGCTGGTACACAGTCAGCATCGGTAAGCAAAACAATCTCATGCTTAGCAGTTTTTATACCTATGCTTAATGGAAATTTTTTGCCCGGAATCATTTTTGCTTCTTGGGTGAGCTCAACGATGTGCAATTGCTTAAAATCTTTTTTTAAGCCTTCCAATAAATATTTAGTATCATCATAAGAATTATCATTTACAACAATAATTTCGTGTGTACTATTATATTCTTGTACCAATACACCGGGTAAATTTTTAGCTAGGTTTGCAGCCTCATCTCTTGCACAAACAATTACGGTAACAGCGTTGGTTCTAAAACTTGTTTTAGGCTTTGCTTTATAAAAAGCAAGTCTAGCAAAGAAGAAAATCAAATAAAAAAGCCTAATAAATAAAAGCACACAAAAAAGCACAAATACTATAAGTTGCCAGTGAGAAAGTAGTTTTGGAAAAATCATGACTGCAAAAATATCGTTTAATTGCTAAATTGTTGCATTGTTTTATTGATGATTTGTTTTATTGTTGCACTAAATTTGCACATTTGCACATTTGCACATTTGCTTATTTGCTTATTTTCTCATTTTTTATCATGGCTTCACTACAATTTAATTTACAAAAAACAGATACTGCTACAAAGGCTCGTGCAGGAGAAATTACTACCGACCACGGAACCATACAAACACCTATTTTTATGCCTGTAGGTACTGTAGGTACTGTAAAAGCTGTTACACAACAACAACTAAATGAGGAAGTAAAAGCACAAATAATATTAGGCAATACATATCATTTGTATTTACGCCCAGGGTTACAAACATTAGAAGCTGCTGGTGGGTTACATAAATTTAATGGTTGGGATAAACCAATATTAACAGATAGCGGAGGCTACCAAGTTTTTTCACTTGCAAATAATAGAAAAATAAATGAAGAAGGGGTTACTTTTAAATCGCATATAGATGGGAGCAAGCATTTGTTTACACCAGAAAATGTAATGGATACCCAACGTATTATTGGTGGAGATATTATAATGGCTTTTGATGAATGTCCACCATACCCAAGCGATGAAAAGTATGCTAAAAATAGCATGGAGCTTACGCATCGCTGGCTTGATAGATGTATAAAACATTTTAATGAAACACCTGATAAATATGGGTACACACAAAATTTATTTCCTATTGTACAAGGCAGCACTTATCATAATTTAAGAACAGCATCTGCACAATTTATAGCTTCTAAAAATGCTACGGGAAATGCCATTGGTGGACTTTCTGTAGGGGAACCTACTGAGCAGATGTATGAGTTTACTGAACTTTGTTGCGACATTTTACCTGTAGATAAACCTCGTTACTTAATGGGTGTGGGTACACCTTGGAATATTTTAGAAAACATTGCCTTAGGGATTGATATGTTTGATTGTGTAATGCCCACACGTAATGGAAGAAATGCAATGCTGTTTACAAGCAAGGGTATTATTAATATTGATAATAAAAAATGGGAGAATGATTTTTCGGTAATAGACGATGGTATTGATTGCCCAACCAGTAATTTTTACAGCAAAGCTTATCTACGCCATTTGTTTAAGGGCAAAGAATATTTAGGGCTTACCATTGCTAGTGTACATAATTTAGCGTTTTATTTATGGTTGGTTACACAAGCAAGGGAGCAAATATTGGCTGGTACATTTGCCAGTTGGAAAAATGAAATGGTAGTACGTTTACAAACTCGGTTATAAAAATTAATTAAATAGGAAAATATTTTGCTTTACTATTTTTTTTCGCTTTTATTTTTCAATGCAGCTTTTTGCATAAAAGGATATTCTATAAATCGGTATGAAAAAAAACTTATTATAACAACAATTGGGGTTAGCATAAAAATTACATTGCTATATTCTTGTGAGGAAAATTGTTTTACACTTTGTTGTCCTAATATAAAATGGATCGTTGAAAAAAGAATTAATCCATGGAGTAAATAAGTGCTATAACAAATTTCACCCAAAAGTTTCAAACTGGAGTTTTTTAATAATCCAAATAAATCATTTCCCAGTGCAATAATTGTAAATATTATTGACAATAATAAAATGCATTTCCAATTATGCGAAGTATCGAACTTGCCCATAAAAAATAAGCATACTAAAACAACTATACTGGCTAAGTATTTATTTAATTTTTTATAAATAGGAAAGTACTTCATTATAATAGGTGCAATAGCCCCTCCAACAAAGCAAACCAAATGGTACCAAACAAAACCAAACTTTATAAAAAAGAAAGATATAAACCCAATACTTATAGTTACAAAAAATAGAGGAATTTTTCTTCTCCAAATTATAAGATAAATAATAGGAATAGTAAAATAGAAAAACCATTCATACGGTAAAGACCATACTACACCTGCATTTACAAATGTAGTAAAGTCAGAATTATTAATAGAAGGATTGCCGAAAATTGAAAATAGCAACCATGCAAAAATTGAGTTTGCAAACTTAAATAAACTTACATTTAAATGCCAATTGGTTACAATCATTACAATTATTATTAGTATTGAAATTGTAAATAAATACAAAGGCGTTAATCTATACAATCTAGAAATAAAAAAGTCTTTAAAATTAAATTTGCCTTCTTTGGCATTTAAAATTTTGTTTACAAAAAGAAAACTGGTAATCATAAAAAACAATGATACACTTCCTTGCCCAAGTAAAGTATATAAATTGGATTTCGGAACATTCCAAACGCCTTTTTGTATATATTGATGCCATATTGTAGCATGATGAATAAATACGCCTATTGCTAAAAATCCTCTTAGTCCGTCTAAGCTTTCAAACCTGCCCTTTATTGTATTTGGTATAAATATTTTATTGAGTAGATAAGCTGTAAAAAATGCAATAGCAAAAATTATGATGCAAAAAAATGGGCTCAATGGGTACATAAACGAATACTAAATTTTGAATATCAAGCAATATTCGTTAAAATTGAGTTATGGAAAATAAAAAATTGATAAATAGCTTTCCCTTTGTAAGGCATTTAAAAAATGGGTTTGATGGCAATGCTTTAATTGAAAAAGCAACATCTTTTTATACTTTCATGGATGAAAGAAGAAGTTGTAGAGATTTTAGTGATAAACCAATTCCAAAAACAGTAATAGAAAATATTATTCTTACTGCATCTACCGCACCGAGCGGAGCTCATAAACAACCATGGACATTTTGTGTAGTAAGTAACCCCAAAATAAAAACACAAATTAGAATAGAAGCAGAAAAAGAAGAGTTTGAAAGTTATAATAACCGAATGCCCGAGGAGTGGAAAAAAGATTTATTGCCATTACAAACTGATTGGAAAAAGCCATTTTTAGAAATTGCTCCATACCTAATTATTGTTTTCAAAAAAAGTTATGATATAGATGATGAAGGAAATAAAACAAACGTATATTATGCCAATGAAAGTTGTGGACTTGCTTGTGGCTTTTTACTTGCTGCTATTCACAATGCAGGTTTAGTGGCACTCACACATACACCTTCTCCAATGAATTTTCTCACAAAAGTATTGGATAGACCAGCAAACGAAAAGCCGTATTTGCTAATACCTGTTGGCTATGCAGCAAAGGAATGCTGGGTTCCTGATATTGAAAGAAGAGGGTTTGACAAGGTAGTTAAATTTTATGAGTAATAAAAAACAAAAACTCTACAAAATTGAAAGACTAATTAAATTAACTTTGTAACTCATCATATTTCTAATTAAACATTAAATTCTATGAAATTTATTACAAAATTAAAAGCAAGTTATTTGTTTTTGTTTTCAATTTTAATCGCTTCTACAGCTATTGCGCAAAATGGAACTATAACTGGCATCATAAAAGACGCAACTGGATCGCCTTTGGAAGGCGCATCCGTAACTGCACAACCAAGTAAAACAGGTACAAGGACTGCTGCTGATGGTTCTTTTACCCTTAGCCTTGCTGCTGGCAATTATACGATTATAGCTAGTTTTACAGAAAAAATTTCAGATCAAAAAAAGGTTGCCGTAAAAGCGGGAGAGTCAGTTTCACAAGATTTTATATTGCAAAATACAGGAGATCTTACGGGAGTTGTGATTATTGGTTCTCGTAGCTTGAGAAGAGTAGCAACAGAAACAGCAGTGCCAGTTGATGTTTTAAACGTTGCCGATCTTACAAAAGCAGCTCCCCAATCTAATTTAAATCAAATTTTAAATTATGTAGCGCCATCATTTACCTCCAATACACAAACAGTAGCAGATGGTACAGATCATATTGACCCTGCTCAGCTGCGTGGTTTAGGGCCTGACCAAGTGTTGGTATTGCTTAATGGTAAGAGAAGACATACCTCTTCTTTAGTAAACGTAAATGGAACGCCAGGGCGTGGTTCAGTTGGCACAGATTTAAACGCCATACCAGCTTTTGCTATTGAGAGAATTGAAGTTTTAAGAGATGGGGCTGCTGCACAATACGGCTCAGATGCTATAGCAGGAGTTATAAATGTAGTTATGAAAAAAAATACTAACAAGTTACAAGCTTCAATTTATGGGGGAGGAAATGTTAGTAAAGGAGCTAACGACCATAGGGGAGGTGTAGATGGAAAACAAGTGCAGTTAGATTTAAATTATGGAATTGGTATAGGTAAAAAGGGAGGAGCTATAAACCTTACTGGAAGTATAGTGACAAGAGAAGATACAAGAAGGGCAACCGATTACAATGGACAGTTATTTAACGCATACAATGCTATTGAAAATAGAGCATTATCAGGTGGAGTTAATTTGTCTTCATTATTCAGTAATATTAATAATACCCCTAATACCGCTCAAATAATCAACGCTATTAAAACATATGCGCCAAACGTAAATTATTTTTCCGCTGCGCAACAAGCATCTATACAAAGCGCAACATCTATAAGTACAATGCAAACTGCATTGAACGCTATTACAGATGCTAATGCAGATGTATCCAACAAAGAAGCAGCTTTTCGTGGTCTTACAAGAAGAGATTTTAATATGCGTATTGGGCAATCAAAATTATCTAGTGGGCAAATATTTATGAACACAACTTTACCAATAGATGAAAATAACACTTTTTATAGTTTTGGAGGTTTTGGTATTCGAGATGGCAACTCAGCAGGGTTTTATAGAAGACCTGTACAGAATAGAACTCTAACTGAAATTTATCCAAATGGATTCTTACCTGAAATAGGTTCTAATATCACAGACGCATCATTAGCAGTTGGTATAAGAGGTAAGATTTTTAAAGATTGGCGTTACGATTTGAGCAACACTTTTGGACAAAATCAATTTAAATATACTATTAAGAATACCTCAAATGCTACATTAGGTATTAATTCTCCAACAACTTTTAATGCAGGTAAATTGGGCTTTTCTCAAAATACTTCAAATTTAGATTTATCTCATGAATATGATGTTCTAGCAGGTTTGAGTGTAGCACTTGGAGCAGAATTTAGGCTTGAAAATTTTAAAATAACGAAAGGTGATAAAAACTCGTATGATAGATATGATATAACTGGAGTGTCCGCAACACCAAGTACTCCTGCTACTCAATTACCAACTGATTTCTTTGGTAGTGGAAGACCAGGAGGAGCGCAAGTTTTTCCTGGGTTTAGACCCGAAAATGCACTAAGCAAACAAAGAACAAGTGGAGCTGGCTATGTAGATGTAGAATTGAATGCTACAAAAGCATGGTTAGTTAGTGCAGCTTTGAGGTTTGAGAATTATTCAGATTTTGGAAGCACATTCAATTATAAATTTGCAACAAGACTTAAGGTAGCAGAAGGTTTAAACTTTAGAGCAGCGATTGCTACTGGTTTTAGAGCCCCCTCTTTACAGCAAAAATATTTCAATTCTACTGCAACCCAATTTATTGGTGGAGTACCATTTGAAGTGGGTACATTTTCTAATGATTCAAAAGCAGCTTCAGTGTTGGGTATAAAAAATCTGGAACAAGAGGATTCGTATAGTTACAGTGCTGGGGTCACTTATAAAGTACCCCATTCTAATCTAACTTTAACCGTAGATGGGTATTTAGTTAAAATAAAAAATAGAATTGTACTTACAGGTCAGTTTGCTAGACCGGGAGGTACACCTACTGGGGATCAATTATTATTGCAACAAGCCTTTGATTTAGCTGGTGCAACCTCAGCTACATTTTTTACAAATTCTATCAATACGGAATCTAAAGGAATAGATTTTATAGCATCTAATAGATTTAAATTTGATAATTTTTCTTTAAAGACAGATTTGGCAGGTACAGTTTCTTTTACCAAGAAAGTAGGAGATACAAAGGCCTCAGATATTTTAAAAAATACAGGTAATATCAATAACTATTTTGATGAGGCAAGTCGTATTTATTTAGAGTCTGCAGTACCAAGAACAAAATTGGCATTGATAAATACATTGACAGTTAAAAAGCTTGAATTCTTTATGCGTCATACTTATTTTGGTTCGGTCACAGATCCAAACACAACAGATATAAATGGTAATGGACTGGTAGAGGGAGAGAATATTAATGGACAATTTTTGGCTACTGAACATCCAGTATTTGGTGGTAGAACAATCACCGATTTTTCTATTGGCGTAAATGCAAGTAAAAAGCTAAGAATAACTATTGGTGCTAACAATATTTTTGATATCTACCCAGATAAAAATTTAAAAACTCAAATAGCTGCTAGACCAAACACAGCAGGAGTGTTTGGAACGCCTGTTACAATAGATTTAAGTAACAACAACCAGTTTGAATACTCTAGAAATGTATCTCAATTTGGTTTTAATGGAAGATTTTTATTTGCACGGTTGAATATTTCCTTGTAATACAAAAATTAAAATAAGAGCGCCATTTCATTGAAATTGAAATGGCGTTTTAATTTTTAACAGTTTAATTAATCATTGTGTTATATTTATCTTTATTCTTGCAAAAAAATATATAATGAAAAAAATAGTCCTCTTTTTATCTTTTGCCTCATTATTGGTAGGAGTATCATTTGCACAAATACAAAATGCTTCACAAGCAAAAGATGCTCAAGTAAATGTTGTTATAAAAAATCCTAAAGACAAAGTCTTACCAAATGAATTGGTTGTATTTAAAAGTACCAAAACCCAAAAAGAATATCAAGGCATAAGCAATGATGAAGGTAAATTCTCTTTTAGATTACCTGGTGGAGATAAATATGAAATATATGTGCTAGGTTTTAGCGATTCTACCAATACCAATGTATTAGATATTCCAGCTTTAAAACCAAACACCTCTTATAAAACCGCTTTTGAGGTAGATATAGAATTTTTGCCTGCAAAATCTTTTGTATTGGAAGATGTAAATTTTGAAACTGGAAAAGCTTTTTTAAAGCCTGAGTCTTTTGTTGCCCTTGATGAGTTGGTTGCTTATCTTAATAGAAAAGATGATGATAGAATTGAAATAGGAGGGCATACAGACAATGTAGGCAAGCCTGCTAAAAATCAGTTATTATCCCTTGAAAGATCAAAAACTGTAATGGCGTATTTAATTTCTAAAGGTATAGATACTTCTAGATTGGTATCAAAAGGGTATGGGATGACCAAACCAATTGCTACAAATAAAACGGCTGAAGGCAAAGCCCAAAACAGAAGAACTGAGGTTACAATTTTGTAATTCTTTGGGCATTAATAATAATTTGAAATTATTAAAAAGCTACAATTTAAAAAATTGTAGCTTTTTGATTGCTAAAATGGCTTCAGTAATTATTTGCAATACATTGATTTTTAACATTTTAAGATGATATAAGCCTCTATTTTCTTTTTACGTATCATTTTCTTCGGATTATTTAAAAAAGAATCCTATCTTTGCGCTCCGAAAATTATGGCGAAGCAAGCACTCATTAAACAAGATGGATCAATAGTAGAAGCGTTAAGCAATGCTATGTTCAAAGTAAAATTAGAAAATGGTCATGAAATATTGGCAACCATTTCTGGTAAAATGAGGATGCATTACATCCGTATATTACCTGGAGATAAGGTAGGGGTGGAGATGAGCCCTTATGATTTAACAAGGGGTAGGATAATTTTCCGTTACAAATAAGTATTCAGTAATAAGTAAAAATAAACAATCATGAAGGTTAGAGCTTCAATTAAAAAGCGTAGTACAGACTGCAAAATTGTAAGAAGAAAAGGTATTTTGTATGTTATCAACAAAAAGAATCCTCGTTTTAAGCAAAAGCAAGGATAAATTGAATTGTAGATTTTTGGATTGCTGATTTTAGATTTAATTTTAAAATCAGCAAAGTGCAAGAAATCAGAAATAAATAAATCATAAATCAAAAATAGAATTATGGCTCGTATTGCCGGTATTGATCTGCCAAAAAACAAAAGAGGTGAAATAGGACTTACTTATATATATGGTATAGGTCCAAACACTGCAAAGTATATTCTTGGTAAAGCAGGAATAGATGTAAACAAAAAAGTAAACCAATGGAATGATGAAGAGCAAACAGCTATTCGTAACATCATTAGTGGTGAAATAAAAACCGAAGGAGCTCTGCGTAGTGAAACTCAAATGAACATTAAGCGTTTGTTGGATATTGCTTGCTACCGTGGTTTACGTCATCGTAAAGGTTTACCACTTCGTGGGCAACGTACTCGTACAAACAGTCGTACAAGAAAAGGTAAGCGTAAAACAGTTGCTGGTAAGAAAAAAGTAACTAAGTAAAAATAATATTTAGTGTTGGCAAGGTTACTTGTCAACACTATTAATATACCCTATTTTGATACAATGCCAGATAGCATGGGGTAAGCAGGAGGATTGTATCAGTTTTGAGCAACGATGCTTAAAATATATTTTATAAGAATACCTTCAAATTAAACAAATGGCTAAAGCACAAGGCAAGCAAGGCGCAAAAGCAGCTGCAAAAAAAAGAGTAGTAAAAGTAGAATCATACGGCGATGCACACATCGTTGCTAGTTTCAACAACATCATCATCAGTCTTACAAATAAGCAAGGTCAAGTAATATCTTGGTCATCTGCTGGTAAGATGGGTTTTAGAGGATCTAAAAAGAATACACCTTATGCAGCTCAAATGGCAGCGGCAGATTGTGCTAAGATAGCATTAGATGCTGGTCTTAAAAAAGTAGATGTATTGGTAAAAGGACCAGGAAGTGGACGTGAAGGTGCTATTCGTTCTTTATCTCAAAATGGTATTGAAGTAGCATCTATAAAAGATATAACACCTATGCCACACAATGGTTGCAGACCTCCAAAGAAGAGAAGAGTATAAGTCAATTGCTGATTTAAGATTTATTTGATTTAAGATTTCGTTTAAAACGTAGCCTCAAATCAGAAATCAAATAAATCAGAAATCAAAAATATTAACAAGGGTTCATCATCGATTTTTAAGATTT
The DNA here is from genome assembly GCA_043770525.1 of Ferruginibacter sp. Lineage (GTDB taxonomy): Bacteria > Bacteroidota > Bacteroidia > Chitinophagales > Chitinophagaceae > Ferruginibacter. Next base: position 5,783 of record JAYVID010000232.1, on the reverse strand, counting down.
TTATGATGTTGAACCGTCACTAAAAAATCATATAATTTAAACTATGGCACGCTACACAGGCCCCAAAACAAAGATCTCCCGCAGGTTTGGAGAATTAATTACCGGAAACGGAAAATGGTTAACTAAAAATAGCAACCCTCCAGGTATGCACGGCGCTACTAAAAAGCGTAAAGCACCAAGTGAGTATGCATTACAGTTATCTGAAAAGCAAAAAGCAAAATACACGTATGGTTTATTGGAAAAACAATTCCGTAAAACGTATGCAGAAGCAGCTCGTAAGAGTGGTGTTAAAGGTGAAAACCTTATCAAATTGCTAGAAGCTCGTTTGGATAATACTGTTTATAGAATGGGTATTTGCATTAGCCGTCAAGGTTCTCGTCAATTAGTAAGTCACAAGCATATTACAGTAAATGGAGAAGTGGTAAACATACCTTCATACAGTTGTAAGCCTGGTGATGTAATTGGTTTGAAAAACAAAAGTGCTGTAAACAAATCTATCACTGACAATTTACGTGGAAAGAATCCAAAATTTGGATGGATTGAGTGGAATGAAGCTGAAATGAAAGGTACTTTTATTACATATCCAGAAAGAGAGAACGTTCCAGAAAATATTAAGGAGCAATTGATCGTGGAATTGTACTCTAAGTAAGATGTTAGATATTTAGACATTAGATGTTAGACATTAGGTTTCAAATTATGATGTCTAATTTCAATACTAGGTACTCAAAACAAAAAACAAACACTCACAATTTTTTAAATTAAAATTAAACAAATAAAAATGGCCATTTTTAATTTTGTTAAACCAGATAAAATAGTTCTGCAAAAAGCAACCGATTTTGAAGCTCAGTTTGAGTTTCGTCCGTTGGAACCAGGATATGGTGTAACCATCGGTAATGCACTTCGTCGTGTATTGTTAAACTCTTTAGAAGGTTATGCTATTGTAGGTATAAACATTGCAGGTGCAGATCATGAGTTTGCAACTATAAAAGGAGTAACGGAAGACGTAACTGAAATGATTCTTAACTTGAAGCAAGTACGTTTCAAATTGTTAGGTGAGCATGAAACTATGTCTGAGAAAGTAACCCTTTCTATAAAAAACAAAACTGAATTTACTGCTGGAATGATTGGTGAAGTAACACCAATGTTTGAAGTAATGAATCCAGAATTGATGATTTGTACTTTAGATAGTAGCGCAAAATTAGACATCGATATCACTATTGGTCGTGGTCGTGGATATGTGCCTGCTGAAGATCATAAAGAAAAAAGTAACCAGTTTGGATACATACCTGTAGATGCTATTTATACTCCTATAAAGAATGTAAAGTATCTAATAGAAAATACAAGGGTTGAACAACGTACCGATTTTGAAAAATTGATTATGGATGTTGTAACCGATGGTACTATTCACCCAGAAGAAGCAGTAAAACAAGCTAGTCGTATTCTTATTCAGCATTTGATGATCATTACAGATGAGAACATCACTTTTGATACCAAAGAAGATAAGAAAGAAGATATGGTAGATGAGCATACCTTACAATTACGTAAAATGCTTAAAACACCATTGGAAGATTTAGACTTGTCTGTACGTGCATTCAATTGTTTGAAAGCTGCTAAAATAAATTCATTAAGCGAATTGGTACAATATGAGCAAGAAGATTTGATGAAGTTTAGAAACTTTGGTCAAAAATCTTTGAGCGAAATTGATGCAGTATTGCAAGATAGAGGATTGAGCTTTGGTATGGACTTGAGCAAATTGAAGATAGAGGACGAGAACTAAATTAGCAAATGGGAAAATTTGCAAATGTGCAAAGTTGCACTAAAGCAGCTATCTTATTTGATAAAGTTCTCCAATAAATAAAATATTGCAATTTTTAAAATTGCTTTGAATTTAAGAAATTTGCACATTTGCACATTTTCATATTTTTCACATTCACTCTATAATTCCTGACACGGTATAGGTGAATTAAAAACAAAAAAGTCATGCGTCACGGAAACAAAAACAACAACCTTAGTAGAACAGCTTCTCACAGAAGAGCATTATTGATGAACTTAGGTTGTCAGTTAATTACCTACAAAAGAATTACTACTACTGTAGCAAAAGCAAAGGCACTTCGTACTTACATTGAGCCATTAATAACAAAAACAAAAGCTACCTCTAGTAAAGAAGCTATCAGTCACAATCACCGTATTGTATTTAGTTACTTAAACGATAAAGCAGCGGTAAAAGAATTGTTTACAGTTGTTGCACCAAAAGTTGTTGGTCGCCCAGGTGGATATACTCGTATCATAAAGCTAGGTGCTCGTCAAGGTGATAACGCTGAAATGGCAATGATTGAGCTTGTAGATTTTAATGAAATATACGGTAAGCACATTGGTACTGATGCAACTGCAGAACCGGCTAAGAAAACTCGTAGAAGTGGTGGTGCTAAAGCAAAAGCTGCAAGTACAGAATCTAATACAGATGCAAATTCAATATCTGATGCTGAGGTAGTAACTGAAACTGCTGCACCTAAAGCAACAGGTGCTGATAATTTTACACTTATTGAAGGAATTGGACCTAAAGCCGCTGAAGTATTAGCTGCTGGTGGTATTGATAGTTTTGCTACATTAGCAACTACACCTGCTGAAAAAGTAAAAGAAATATTGGAAGCTGCAAATGCAAGAGTTGGTCATTTAGACCCTACTACATGGGGCCAACAAGCGCAACTTGCTGCTGATGGTAAGTTGGATGAATTGAAAGTTTTGCAAGATAGCTTAAACGGCGGTAAAGCATAATTTATGTAGTTATAAAATTTATATAAGGCTCCGATATTTTTATCGGAGCTTTTTTTATATCATTGTGAAAAAATATAGCAATCAATAAATGGCAAATAGCGAATCTATAAAAGCAACATTATTACTAGAAGACGGAACGGTTTTAATTGGAAAAGCCTTTGGGAAAATAGGTACAGCAACAGGTGAAGTTTGTTTTAACACAGGTATGACTGGTTATCAAGAAGTATTTACAGACCCAAGTTACTTTGGGCAAGTACTTATTATGAATAGTGTACACACTGGCAACTATGGTGTAATGGCAAATGATGTAGAAAGCGATAGTGTAAAAGTGAAAGCTGTAATTGGAAGAAATTTAGAAGAAAAATATAGTCGTTTTATGGCGGAGGATTCTTTGCAAGCATATTTTGAAGCGCAACATGTAGTAGCCATAAATGGAGTAGATACTCGTGCACTAGTAGCGCATGTAAGGGAGAAGGGAGCTATGAATTGTATTATATCATCTGAAACGGATGATGTAGCGTTACTAAAAAAGCAACTAGCTGAAGTGCCGAGCATGGCAGGTTTAGAGCTTGCATCGGTAGTGAGTACTACAGAAACGTATACAGTAGGAAATGAAAATGCTGACATAAGCGTTGCGGTATTAGATTTTGGAATAAAAAGAAATATATTAAACTGCCTTGTAGAAAGAGGGGTATATGTAAAAGTGTTTAATGCAAAAACTAGTTTTGAAGAGTTAGAAAAATTTAATCCTACAGGTTATTTTATAAGCAATGGCCCTGGCGACCCTGCACCAATGGATTATGCAATAAGAACAGTAAAGCAAATATTGGCAACGGATAAACCATTATTTGGTATTTGCCTAGGGCATCAATTACTTGCTTTGGCAAATGATATATCTACTTATAAAATGAAAAATGGGCACAGGGGATTAAACCACCCTGTAAAAAATATTATTACTGGCAAGAGTGAAATAACAACCCAAAACCATGGCTTTGGGGTAGATGCAAATGCGGTACAAGAAAATCCCAATGTAGAAATAACGCATATCAATTTAAATGATAATAGCATTGAAGGAATAAGAATAAAAGATAAAAAAGCATTTTCTGTGCAATATCACCCCGAAGCTACCCCTGGCCCACATGATAGTAGGTATTTGTTTGATGATTTTGTGGGGATGATGAAGCTTGAGACAATTGCTATTTAGAAAAGAGGTAATTAATTGAGCATTGAAAATTGATTGTTGATTATTGAATATTCAAAAGCACAAAATAAAAAATGTTCAATAATCAATGTTCAATTTTCAAATATTGGGATTTCGAAAATTTAAAACGCTTACATGAAAATAGCAATAATAAACGGCCCAAACCTAAACCTACTCGGTACAAGAGAACCCGAAGTTTACGGCAACGAAACCTTTGAAACCTATTTAGAAAAATTGAAAATAATTTTTCCTGAAATTGGGTTTACTTATTTTCAAAGCAATGTAGAGGGGGAGCTGATAAATGCAATACAAGCTTATGGTTTTACCTACGATGGAATTATTTTAAACCCTGGTGGCTACACACATACATCTGTAGCCATGGGCGATACTATAGCTGCAATTACCACAAAAGTAATAGAAGTTCATATTTCTAATATTTTTGCAAGAGAAGATTTTAGGAAAATCTCTCATGTTTCTGCAAAGTGTGCTGGTGTAATAAGTGGGTTGGGGCTGAAGGGGTATGAACTGGCAGTGAAGTATTTTTAATAATTTTATTAAATGAAAAGAAACAATTACAGATTAGAAATAGTACTGCTGAGTTTTTAATATTTACTTCTCAAGCTGGAGAAAATAGCATAGAGGTTAGGGTAGAAGAAGAAACAGTTTGGCTTAGCCAAAAAATGATTGCTACTTTGTTCGCTGTTTAAGTAAATACAATTAATTATCATTTAAAAGAAATTTACAAAAACAAAGAATTGGTAGAAGAATCAACTATTCGAAATTTTCGAATAGTTCATGAAAGTGAATTTGAAAAGTATAGAATTGTGCAGGATAAATTATTTGTGAGTGATTTTGATAAAGTGTTCAGGAATATTGAGAAATAAAAATCTATTGTTTTTGCAAAGTGTGCTGGTGTAATAAGTGGGTTGGGGTTAAAAGGGTATGAACTAGCAGTGCATTCAATTGTAGGTTAGATTAAATTTGTGACAAATAATTGCAAGTAACTTGTGCAGAACCATTTTTATTTGTATTTTCATCCATTAAAATAAAAAATTAATAATAATATGGCTATTAGTTTAGTAAAAGGACAAAAAATAGATATTGGATTATCTAAAATAAGTGTAGGTCTTGGCTGGGATCCAAGTGAAGGAACAGGTGATGATTTTGACTTGGATGCATCTGCCATTATGATAAACGACCAACGTAAATTAGTAGAAGAAGAGTATTTCGTTTTTTTCAATAATTTAAAATCTCCCGACGGGGCATTGCAACATACAGGTGATGATCCAGATGGGAAAAGCAGCGATGGGGATGATGATGAAGCAATAAAAATTGACATAACAAAAATTGATACAAGGGTATCAGAAATATTATTTGTAGTTACCATTGCAGATTTTGAAAAGCGCAAACAGAATTTTGGACAGGTAAGAAATTCTTACATTCGTATTGTAGATGAAACAACCAATACCGAAATAGCAAAGTATGAATTGGACGAGGATTTTTCTGTAGAAACAGGCGTAGAGTTTGGAAGATTGTATAAGAAAAACGATGCTTGGAAATTTGAAGCATCTGGCATAGGCTATAAAGCAGACCTAGGTTTCTTTTTAGAAAAATATTATAATGGTACAATTATAAAATAAATGGATCCATCAACAAAGCATTGCTCCATTGATTTGTGGTTTACCTTAATAAAATCAAATCCCGTTTTTAAAAGTAAACGGGCTTTGTATTTTTATGAGCATATAAATACAAAAAATAGATCGTTACAAGAAGTAGAAGCCATATTTAGAAAAGTAGATTTGATGTG
>JAYVID010000231.1:0-6887 GCA_043770525.1 Ferruginibacter sp. | reverse complement strand
TGAAAAAGCCGCAGCCTTGGGTGTAGAAGTTACCAGCTTTGGTATAAGAGATATTATATTGCCAGGCGATGTAAAAGAAATTATGAACAAAGTATTGGTAGCCGAAAAAAATGCACAAGCAAATACCAATATGCGTAGAGAAGAAACTGCCAGCACAAGAAGTTTGTTGAACACTGCAAAATTAATGGAAGACAATGCCATGTTGTGGAAATTGAAAGAGATGGAATACTTAGAAAAAATTGCTGAAAAAATAAGCAACATCAGCGTAAGTGGCAATGGCGCATTGGTAGAGCAGTTGAAGCAGATTTTTGTGCCGATGAAGTAAGATGGGGCAACAACTAACTTTGGAAGAGGTTAGTTGTTGTTTTTTTAAATTTAAGTGAGGGTATTTTATTTTGTGTCATTTTGGTTGCACTAGTCAATTGCGCTATATATCTTTGAATAGTTTTATTATCGACAGTTAAATTATAAATAAAATTTTAAGTATGTTTAAATTATGGAGTGAATCAAATAGAGATGCAAAAAAGAATTTAAAGCCAGATTTAGGATTAAGGCAATGGGGAGATTTATCAACTGAGGAAAAAAAATTAATTTGGAAATACTTAGAACTATATTTTTTTAATGTCGAAGTAATAATAAGTTGTGCACACTATGAAATTAGTCAAAAATATGAGAATGGAAATGGAGAGTGTTACTTAGTCGAGGGATATTATGCAGACAATATTCGAGAACGAATAAATTATTCTGTAGAACAAATGCAACAATTGTATAAAGCAAAGAACTATACTAATACTTATACCAGATACAATACCCATTATAACGCATGTACAGATTTCCATAAAATTTTTACAGAAGAAGATGGGCATGCAGTAATTGAGTTATTGTCACATTATTGCATTGAGTTGCTTTACGAAAGAAGCCAAGGTTTACTGAATGAAGAAAGTACTACTGATACTGAATTTGAAGCCCGAAAATTAGAATGGCGGTTAAACCAATTCAACATTTTTGCGAATGAATTAAATGATGTTTTTGGGCAATTCGGTTTAAATATTTATTTAACAAGAAATGGATTTATTCCCAAACAAGATGATAAAATTATCAAAAATATATTTGAACCTGTATTAGAATGTCTATCTGATGAAAAATGGGCTGAGGTTAGTAAATTATTTTCCGATGCTTTTGCCGAGTTTAGAAAAAGTACTCCTAATAGTTATAGCACTTGTATTACTCATACGGTTTCTGCTATTCAAGCTTACTTGCAAATTTTAGTTTACGGTAAAACAGGTGTTGGGGACATTTCAAAGTTGATTCCTATTGCACAAAATGAAAATCTTATTCCTTCCGATATGTTTACAAAAAAAGTTTTTGATACAATTGAGTCTGTATTAATGAGAGAAAGGCAAGAAAAAGGAGATTCACACCCAAAGAAAGAATATGCAAATGAAAGGAATGCAAAATTAGTTTTAAACTTGGCTATGGTTTTTTTACAACATTGTATTCAAAATTAGAATAAGAAATTTAATAAATAAACGCTTAAATAAAATGATGTCTCTAGAAAATAATAAGACAATCACAAATTGTAATAATTGTGATAATTACACAAATCATAAGATATTATTTACTGAAAAAGTAGAAGTTGAAAACGAGGATAATGAAAAAGAGGCATCACTAAATAAAGAATTTGAAAATTATATGGTAGTTCGATGTGAAGGTTGTGATGAAACTTCTTTTTTAATTAGACATACAGGTGATAAATATATAGATGAACATAATGATTTTTATGATGAAAATTTTCCTGAAGATGAGAATTTTGAAAGTGATTTTAATTTTCTAGATGAAGAAGCATTTGATGAGTTACCCAAAATTTTAGCAAATTTATATACACAAATCGAATCAGCATTTAATGAAGATGCTAATATTCTAGCAGGCGTTGGTTTAAGAATGTTGGTAGAAGCATTATGTTTAGAGCAAAGTATCGAAGGTAAAAATTTGCAGGAGAAAATCAAGAATTTACAATCTTGCGGATTAATATCTTTAAATGAAGTTCCGATTTTAGATAAGCTCAGATTAATTGGTAATTTTTCAGCACATGAAATTAAAGGTTTTTCTATTGACAAACTCGAGTATGCCTTAGATATCATTAATCATGTTTTGAAAAGTGTATATCTATTACCAAAGATTAATAAAAAATTGAAGATTTAATTTTATTGTTATCGTTATTTTTTTTGCTTCGAATATTCGCATGCGCTTCTTCTATCGTAGAACCTTTACTTCCACCTTCTTCAAAAAGTTTTACTCGGTTGTAAAAACTGTCTATTTCTGCTTGGGTATAGCTGCTTCTTTTTTGAGTAAGCACTTCCAATACTTCGTCTAATTTATGCGTATTAGCTTCATCAACTAGTTTATGAATTTGTTGGCGTACATCTGAAGTAATCATATTTATTTTATTTCTTGATGTAAATTACAAAAAAAATGAAAACAACTTCAATTTATTTCCGTCTAATAATTAAAAACGTCTCCGCCTATGGCGGATGTCGAAGGCGGGTGAGTAATTAAAAGAAGCATGTTTTCAAAATAGCACCGGCTTCGACAAGCTCAGCCTGACAAACTTTAAATTTGAAACAAAACTAAAATGCAACACATCCAAAACATATTAACCCAAATATCCATCGAAAAAGATGTAGAAATATTATACGCTTGCGAAACAGGCAGTAGGGCTTGGGGTTTTCCTTCGCCTGATAGTGATTATGACATAGGCTTTATATACATGCATAAGCAAGATTGGTATTTATCTTTAAGCGAACAAAAAGATACGATAGAGCAAATGGTAGGTGACTTTGATGTTACAGGTTGGGATGTGAGGAAATGTTTGGGCTTACTTAAAAAATCGAATGCACCATTGATAGAGCGTTTTCAATCGCCTATAGAATATTTGAGTGACAATAGTTTTAGAGACGAATTTAAAAACTTGATAACAAAATATTACTCACCCATAGCAGTTTTTTATCATCACTATTCTTTGGCTACCAATTTTTGGGAAGATTTAAAAGATAAAGAAGAAATAAAACTGAAAAGTTTTTTCTACTTGGTACGTTCATTGCTTTCTTGCAATTGGATAATACATGATGATATGGTATTGCCCATGCAAATAGAAGGCTTGATGAAATATATAGATGATGATTTGAAAAACAGATTTAGAGAACTTATAAATTTAAAAGCAAGGGTAGGCGAAAAATATTTACACAAGGCAGATGCAGATTTGTTTGATTGGATAAAAAGAATGTTTGAAAAATTGGCCTTGGCAAAAGATAATATCAAAATAAACAATGAAGGCATAGGTTTGTTAAATGAATTTTTTATAAAACTATTTTATGCAAAAGCTAACAATTGAGTACATAAAAGATAATGGGCTGTTGATTTTTGAATCCATAAGTGGAAGCAAATTGTATGGCTTAGATACTGCAACATCTGATACAGATATAAGAGGTGTATTTGTGCTGCCCAAAAATATGTTTTATGGTTTGGAATATACAGGGCAGGTAAACAATGATACAAATGATATTGTTTATTATGAATTAAAAAAGTTCATTGAGTTATTGTCTAAAAATAATCCAAATATTTTGGAGATGCTAAATGTACCAGCGCATTGTATTTTGTATAAGCACCCGATAATGGAAATGGTAGTACCAGAAATGTTTTTATCAAAACTATGCGAACGCACTTTTGCTAATTATGCCTTTACACAAATAAAAAAGGCTTATGGTTTAGAAAAGAAAATTGTAAACCCTGTAGAAGAAGAAAGAAAATCAGTTTTGGATTTTAGTTATGTGCACAAGGATAAAGATGCAGTGGCTTTAAAATTATTTTTAGAAGAAAATAACATGGCACAAATATCGCTAGGGTTATCATCTATTGCACATTTACGAGACTGTTATAACTTGTATTATTCAACTACTCAAAATTATACAGGTGTAGCAAAAAAAGAAAATGCAAACGATGTAAACCTTAGCAGTATTCCAAAAGAAGAAAAACCAATTGGTATTTTGTATTTTAATAAAGATGGTTATTCTACTTATTGCAAGCGCTACAAAGACTATTGGGATTGGGTAGCAAAGCGAAACGATGAAAGATTTAAAACAACCATGAGCCATGGTAAAAATTATGATTCAAAAAATATGATGCATGTATTTAGACTTTTATTTATGGCAAAAGAAATTGCTATAGAAGGAAAAATAAATGTACACAGAAATGATAGGGAATTTTTACTATCCATAAAAGATGGCAAATTTGAATACGATGATTTAGTACAACAAGCAGAAGAAATAAAAGAAGGCTTGCCGTTGTTATATAAAAAATCGGAGTTGATGGACGAGCCTGATATGGAAAAGGTGGATGCGTTATTAATTAAAATGAGGGAGGTGTATTATGGAAAATGAAGAAGCATATCCAGAGCTACTAGAATACATTTATAATTATTGTGGCAAATACTTTTGGAGAAAAGCAAATTTGAGTTCAATAAAATTGGATTCGTTTATTATTGAAGCTGAAGCATCAAATATATTAATGTACAAGGCACTTACTGAGGGAGGACAAATTCTTTCTGATAGAAACCTAAGTGAACTAACAAACGATGGGTATGATGCATACAAAATAAGAATTGCTCAAAGAATTTTTAATGAACACAAAGATAAACTTGAATTAAACCTATGCCCAAAGTGTAATAAAATTGGAAGAACACCGCAAGCAAAACAATGTAGATTTTGTTTGCATAGTTGGAGAGGAGAATAAAATTATTTTCTTTTAGTATGAGGTAAAGTAGCAAATTTATAGCCGTATTTATTGCTCAGTGTTTTAAAAGATATTCCATTTTGAATTGCTTCACGAATGAATTTTTGGTCATACAATATTTTTGTAATCATTTCTAATTTGGTCATTCTTTTTGGTTCAGGTTTTACTTTCTTAATTCGATTAAGATGATGATTAATAACCATAAAAATATTTTTAAGCAATTTACAAAAAAATACATTTCAATTTATTTCCTTCAAATAATTAAAATGTCAGCCTGAGCTTGTCGAAGGCGGGTGAGTAAATAAAGGGAGCTTGTGTTCAAAATAGTACCGGCTTCGACAAGCTCAGCCTGACAATATTCAAATTGAAACTTTACGTTTTAAAAATTAAAATAAAAAAATAAAAAACCCTTTGTGTACTTAGTGTAAAATCTTAGTGCCTTCCCTACTAAAATAGGGACAAGTAGTGGTTCAAAAATTCTAAAAAACAAACATGAGCAAATTAAAATTAACAGGAAAACAAATAAGAGCTATTGGTTACGAAGAAGGGCCAGTAGTAAGTGTGGCCATGCATACCATGGGTACGCATTTTAAACACAGCACAGAAGAAGAAGCTTTGCAAATACTAAAAGATATTTTAGCTGCACCAGAAAGTTATTTGGCAGATGAAATATTGGGTAAAATTGCAGAAAAGCTAATAGAAGAAGTGTATGAAGAAGTAGCGGAAGTTCCTTTAAACGAAAAAGGAATTGACTATGCGGTATTTGGTGCAAAGCATATTGAAGATGGTGCATTGGCACAAATGCAAGTTGCTGCAAAATTACCAGTAGCTGTTGCAGGAGCATTAATGCCAGATGCGCATCAAGGTTATGGATTGCCTATTGGTGGGGTGTTAGCCACAAACAATGCTATTATACCTTATGCAGTTGGTGTAGATATTGGTTGCCGTATGTGCTTAAGTATTTTTGCTATTGAGCCAAGCGAATTAAAAAAACGAGAAGCTTATTTTCAACGAGAGTTGGTGGCAAATACATTGTTTGGTGCAGGTAGAGAGTTTACTAAATTGGAAGTATTTACCGCACCGTCTGATGTGGAAGTATTGGATAGAAAGGAGTTTAGTGAAATTCCATTTTTATCTACCATGCAAAGTAAAGCCATGAAACAACTAGGCTCTAGCGGTAGTGGAAATCATTTTGTAGAGTTTGGTAAAATAGAAATTACCGATATCAACAATCCGATGGGTGTACCTGTTGGTGAGTATGTGGGCTTGCTTACACATAGTGGTAGTCGTGGGTTGGGTGCAAATATTGCCAACCACTACACACAAATAGCTATGCAAACTACACCATTGCCTAAAGAGGCAAAACATTTGGCTTGGCTAGATTTAGGTACTGAGGCAGGTAATGAATATTGGTTGGCCATGAATCTTGCGGGTGATTATGCAAGTGCATGTCATCATACAATTCATAACAAAATAGCAAAAGCCATTGGCGAAAAACCTTTAGCCGTTGTAGAAAACCACCACAACTTTGCATGGAAAGAAATGTACGAAGGCAAAGAAGTAATTGTGCATCGTAAAGGTGCAACACCAGCAGGTAAAAATGTGTTGGGTATTATACCAGGCAGCATGACGGCACCAGGGTTTATTGTAAAAGGAAAAGGCAATGCAGCAGCCATAAATTCTGCTAGCCATGGCGCAGGTCGTAAAATGAGCCGAAGCAAAGCCTTGGCAAATATTACACATGAAGCTATGAGAAAAGAACTGAGCGACTTTGGTGTAAAGCTTATTGGCGGCGGATTAGACGAAGCTCCTTTTGCTTACAAAGACATACACGAAGTAATGCAAAGTCAAACATCGTTGGTGAATATTGTAGGAAAATTTCATCCAGCCATCGTGCAAATGGATGGTACTGATCCGAGGAAGTTTAGAAAAAAGAGAACGGAGTTGGTGGGGGAGTAATTTTTAAAAAAATATTAAACAACACCCATTACAATTTGTAATGGGTGTTTTCAATTACCTTTACCACATGAAAACAATAGGATTTATAGGCGGCCTTACTTCGTGTATGTCTTTGTAAGCAAAAGGAGCTTCGTCTAATC
>JAYVID010000230.1:0-2840 GCA_043770525.1 Ferruginibacter sp. | reverse complement strand
CTGGTATTTAATCCTACAAATTCTTCTACAAATTTTTCGCTGTACGAACTGTAATTGTTTAAACCTTTATACCGAATGATGTTATCATAATTGGCATTTTGAGTAAATGCTACAGCAAAAGCATTGCTTTTTTTTGAGTTAAAATTATTGGGTAAGGCTATCACAAAACCAGATGTACCTAAGGAAAACACATCCTTTTTTTGTGCTGCATTATTACCTCTAAAATTTGTTTGTATACTATTTTTTAATAATGCAGCACTAAAGGCAGCTTCGTTTGTTTTATAAAAACCAATACCTGCCGGGTTTACAAATGTTGCAGTTACATCGCCGCCTAAAGAGCCCATAGCTCCGCCAAATGCAAGTGCACGGGCAGTGCCATTTTGCGTATACCAACTATATCTTATGGCATCTTCAGGTACCTGAGCATTTGTGAAAAAAGTTGTAAAGAGAACAATGATTGTGAAAGTTATTCGCATGATATTGCATTTTACTTTAAAAAAGTAAGTAGTAATTTATTATAAAATTTATTATTGACCCCTCGAAGGACGTTGTACAGGTGTACCAGTAGAGGCTGGTGCGCTGTTAGAATTGTTGTTTGAATTGTTGTTGGATGAAGAAGGCGTATAGGTTCTATTACTATTATTATCTGTGCGGTAATCTGTATTTCTTATAGTTTGATTGTTGTTATTGTTGTAACCTCTCACAGCAGTTGTTCTCACATTACCGTTACTTTTTGTTTGTGTATAAGTTGAAATTGTATTGTTGTAACTATTAAGATTGGTAGTACGGATGGTAGTATTTTTTGGATTTACAAATACTACATTGTTATTATAAACAGGGTAAGAACAATAATATGGATTATAATAGTAACCGTAATTGTAACCATAACTGTAAGGACTATATCTGTAATTGTAATCGTATCTATCATCTAGCGTACGCCAGCGATAATCATACACAGCCATGCGTATTTGCCTGTCATCATATTCTTTATCTATTCGTTCGTAACGATTTTTATTTTCCACAACAGTTCTGCCTTTGGCGTAATAAATATCATCTGGCGTTTGCCCACTTTTGTATACTGTGCTGCAAGAGGATAAGATGATAATTGCTAGAAAAAACTTAATTGTTTTCATGATAAATATTTTCGGTATAAAGTTAAATCAAATACAAATGCTATAGTTTTATAGATTGTTTTATTTATCAATTTGATGTTAAAAGTAAGCCAATGATTTTAGGGAAATTTTTTCTATAAATACATATCATGATAAGAAGAAATTATGGTAAAAAGTTACCATCCACCGCAAGCGCAGGTTAAGCCATTTAATAATTATAATAATGATAGGAGATTATTAAATTAATCCTGTTAATGGTATTTCTACTTGCAATATACAACCTTGGTTAGGGGCCGATTGTAAGCGAAAGGTACCTGAAAATAATTCTGTTCTTCTTTTCATATTGGCAAATCCTATTCCGCCTTTTAAATGTTCATTGTCAAAGCCTGCACCATCATCTTTTATTTGCATGGTTAGTATTTGGTCAATAATTTTTATAGCTACTAAAATATTCTTTGCATGAGCATGTTTAAAAATATTATTTAATTGTTCCTGTAAAATTCTATATAATGTAAGTTGAACATCTCTTCCAAATGGCGTGGTAGAAATAGCATCATCTATTTCTAAACCAATTTCATATTTTTCATTTATGTTAAATGTTTTAAGTAATCTGGTTATAGCTTCTTCCAAGGTAGTATCATCAAAAAATGCAGGAGCTAATTGGTGCGATAAATTTCTAATTTCATCTAATGCAAGGCTAATATTTTCTTTACATAAATTATAAATAGGAATTTTATTTTCGGTGAGAGATTCCTTAAGCATTCCCAACGTCATTTGGCTGGCAGCTAAAATTTGGCAAACATTATCATGCAATTCCGACCCAATTTCATAACGTTCATCATCCTGCGTTTTTATAATAGCTTTGGTAATTTTATGTTCGTACTGCACACGTTCAGTTACATCAATTGCAATTACTGACCTATAGGTTATATTATTTATAGTAATAGGAGTACTGTAAATTTCAACCTGTATTATTTCTTTATTTTTTTTGAGGTGTAAAAATTTCCCTTTTGTAACTATGTCTTCATTATTTTTTGGAATGTTGTTTAATACTTTATATGCATCAGTTAAGGGTCTGATATCTAAAATAGTCATGGCTAAAAATTCTTCCTCACTATAACCATATTGCGTTACAGCAGCTTCGTTTACCTGAATAAATTTTAAGGTTTCAGGTTCATATACCCACATAGGCTGAGGGCTTAAATTAAAAAGATCTGCAAATTGTTTTTCAGACTTTTGTAAAGCAGCCACTGTTTTTTTTCTCTCAATAGCGTAAATGATGCTCTTATAAAGTATGGTTGAATTAAGATCATCTTTTATGATATAATCAATAATGCCTTGCGAAATGGTTGTTATACTAAACTCAATATCCACATAGCCCGTTAATACCACTATAGGGCAATTTTTTGCTTCATCCAACATTTCTGTAATAAGTTCCTGCCCACTTTTATCAGGCAAACTTAAATCTAACAAAATAATGTCGTAAGCACACTCATCTTCAATCAATGATTTTACAGCTTGTTTGTAGTTTAATGCATGCTCTATTATAGGATTTGCAATTTGTTCATGCAAAAATTCCGAAATAAACAGAAGGTCACCTGCGTTATCTTCTACAATTAATATTTTATATGGTTTTTTATCTTTAATCATGCTTGTATTTGTTTGAAGGTAATTGTACAATTCCCATCCAAAAATTTTCTATAGTAGCTACTACATTAAGAAAATCTT
>JAYVID010000229.1:0-2839 GCA_043770525.1 Ferruginibacter sp. | reverse complement strand
GGTGAAATAGCTTATGAAGTAGAAGCAAAAGTGCACACCATTTTAAAATGTGAAAGACTGGTTTTAAATACCATGCAGCGAATGAGTGGCATAGCAACTCTTACTCGTAAATATGTACAACGATTGGCCAATTATAAAACCCAATTATTAGATACACGTAAAACAACTCCCAATTTTCGATTATTAGAAAAAGAAGCCGTAAAAATTGGCGGTGGAGTAAATCATAGATTTGGATTGTATGATATGATAATGTTAAAAGACAACCATATAGATTATTGTGGTGGAATAGAAAAAGCCATAAACAAGGCTTACGATTATGTTCAAACAAATAATAAAAACTTAAAAATAGAAGTAGAAACAAGAAACATTGAAGATGTAGAAATAGTAATGCAAACGGGCAAAGTAAATAGAATAATGCTAGATAATTTTACCCCAGAAAAAATTGTAGAAACATTAAAAATTATTAAAGGTAAATATGAAACCGAGGCAAGTGGTGGAATAAACTATGATAACCTTGAAAGCTATGCAGCTACTGGAGTAGATTATATAAGTAGTGGTGCAATAATACACCAGGCAGTGAGTTTGGATTTGAGTTTGAAAGCAAGCCTCCTAAATCTCCCGCAGGGGGACTTATAGACACTGAAAATTTATAGCTTTTTATAAAAACAAGCAACGAAATTTTATTTTCTTGAGTCTTGTGTCTAATATCTAAAATCTAACTTTAACATGTCAAAAAGTAATAAATCATATAGCCCACTCGTTTACTCTACTGATCCTAATTTTTCTTTGGAGCAAGATGATGAAAAAGTAACGGAAACACTTTTGCCCGAAGAACAAAAAATAAAAATAAAGCTAGAAAAAAAACACCGTGGCGGAAAAACAGTAACTTTAATAGAAAACTTTGTAGGTACTGATGAGGATAAAGAAGACTTGGGAAAGAAATTAAAAACAAGTTGTGGTACCGGCGGCTCTGTAAAAGATGGAGAAATATTGGTACAAGGAGATAACAGAGATAAAGTGCTGCAATGGTTATTAAAAAACGGATATAAAAATTCAAAGAAGATATAAAATGGTAAGCAAAATATCAGAAGGAGTAAACATAAGTGTAGAAACATTTTACCAAGCCGAGTATAGCAACCCAGCTGGGAGTGAATATATGTTTGCTTATAGGATTACGATAGAAAACATAAATAGTTTTCCTATAAAATTACTCAGCCGCCATTGGCATATATTTGATAGCAACGGCACAGAAAGAGAAGTAGTAGGTGATGGAGTAATTGGTGAACAACCTATAATAAATCCAGATAATAATTATCAATATGTAAGTGGCTGTAATTTGCGTACCGAAATGGGCAAAATGCATGGTACCTATATTTTTGAAAACTTACACAACAAAAAGACTTTTACTGCTCATATTCCAAAATTTGATATGGTAGTACCCTTTAAACTGAACTAATAAAGTTATTTTTTCGTAGTTTCGCCTTAGTATATAAAAAAATTACCCCTATAAGCTCAAATTATGGCAAAAGTTACCTTTAACAACAAGGACAATGCATTTTTTACTAGTCTAAAAACAAGTGTAGATGCATATTTTAAAGATAACAACATAAAAAAAACAGGCGACTGGAGATTATACATAAAAACTTTTCTATTAATTGGTGGTGCAGCGGCTATTTACCTAGTAATTTTATTAGCTAATTTATCTTCTTTATACAATACTTTATTGTGTATACCACTCGGATTTATAATGGCATGCATTGGGTTTGCCGTAATGCATGATGCAAACCATGGTAGCTATAGCACCAATACTAAGCTAAACGATTTCGTAGGCCTTTCTGCAAACTTACTAGGAGCAAGTTCTTATTTTTGGAAACAAAAGCACAACATTATACACCATACTTATACCAATGTAGATGGTATAGATGATGATATTGCAAAAAGCCCCATCATACGCCAATGCGAAAGTCAAAAATGGGTTCCTGCACATAAGGTACAATATTTATACCTTACACCTATTTACGCACTTTCTACTTTGTTTTGGATTTTTAATATGGATTTTCAAAAATATTTTAAACGTAAAATTTACACAACCGATGCTTGGGATATGAGCACAAAAAACCACATCATATTTTGGGTTACTAAAATTTATTATGTGGCTGTGTTTATGGTATTGCCAATGATGGTTTTTGGTTTTTGGAGTTGGCTAGGTGGTTATTTACTTACCAATGCAGCTTTAGGTATTACATTATCTTTTGTATTTCAACTGGCGCATGTTGTTGAAAATACCGAGTTTGAGCATGTACCTTTAGATGATACAAAAGCCTTAGAGACTGCGTGGGCAGAACATCAAATAAAAACTACTGCAAATTTTGCTATGGATAACAAGATTATTTCATGGTTTGTTGGTGGATTAAATTATCAAATAGAGCATCATCTTTTTCCAAAAGTGAGCCATATACATTACCCAGCTATTAGCAAAATAGTAATGGAAAAATGCAAGGAGTTTAACTTGCCATACAACTACTACCCTACCCTTAGCCAAGCATTGGCATCACACTTTAGAGTAATGAAAGCATTGGGTAAAAAGCCTGATGAAATAGCTTTGGAGTTGAGTGTGGCTGCATAGTAGATTTTAGTTCTTTGAGTTGAGTAATCATTTACAGAACGTTTTAGTAACTATCTCCGATAAAAAGATTGCAGTTGATAGTGATGGAAATAGCGTTGTGGATTACTACAATGCTGATGTTGTTACTGCTAACGATTATTATCCTTTTGGTTCTCAAATGCCAGGTAGAAAGTTTGCACAAGCAAATAGTTCTTATCGTTATGGGTTTAATGG
>JAYVID010000228.1:0-12614 GCA_043770525.1 Ferruginibacter sp. | reverse complement strand
TGAAAATGAGCAGTGGGTAAGCATGCTTATGATACGATTTGGCTTGTGGAAATTTAGAAACCATGGTTGGGATGAGTTATCTTCTGGTTATAAAATGCGTTTTGAACTTGCACGTACATTTCTTCGCAAACCCAAGCTGTTACTGCTAGATGAGCCATTGGCCAATTTGGATATTTTATCGCAACAATTAATATTAGAAGATTTAAAAATGATGGGCAAAAGCTTAAGCAACCCATTAGGCATAATACTTAGCTCACAGCAATTGTACGAAGTAGAAAAAGTATCTGACGAAGTAATATTTTTGCAAAACGGAAAACCATCTAGTTTTAATAACTTAAAAAGCGTAGACGACAATAATATTTTAGTAGTAGAAATAGAAATAGAAAACAGTAAAGAAATGTTAGAAGCTGCTATAAAACAATTGCAAGTGCAGGAAATAAAATTAATAGGAAGCAATTTTTATATAGAAATTAAAAATGCAACTACCGCTTCTTTTTTAGAATTGCTATTGCAAAATAATATTACCATAAAATACTTTAGAGATATTTCTTTATCTACTCGTCGTTTCTTTAATCGCTAATAAAAATACTATGAACTTATACCATAAAATAAATAAAAATATTTTAGAAAGATTTCCTACCTTATGGAACACACATTTTGTGTGGATGATTTTGATTTGCTTGCTTACGCATGTATTGTATTTTGGATTAGGTTACACCTATATTAACATAGAGGTTTTAAAAGAGTATGGAGTACGTAATACTTTTTTTAAAGGAACACACTTTAGTTTTTATGTAATTATTGGCTTATTGGCATTAATATTTTTTGGCTTTAGGTATTTTACACATAATCCTTTTAAGAATTTTTATCCTGTAAGTAAAACTTATTTTTGGAAAATTTTGGGTCAGTTGTTCATCATTTTCATTTTGTATGGCTCGGTTTTTATAACTTTTGAAAATGGTATGAGGGTAAAAGAAAAAAAAATAGCCCCTATAGAAACTGTACAAAAAGAATCAAACCAAATTGAATTAGCAAAACCATTTTTATACAACGGTATTTCGGATTACAAAATTACAAATAGGAGCTATCCACAACCTTTCCCTTGTGAAGAAATAAGCAATTTTGTAATAGGAAGAGATACTATAAATGACTATGATATAAGGCATGGAATAGATTATCAAAAGCCTTTTATAACACTTGAGAAAAACCAATACCAATTTGGTAAGCTAAGCCAAAAACAAATAGACCCTTGTAATACAAAAGAAATTTTAGATACAATTTACGATGTATCTAAAATATATGGCTTGGCAGAATATTCTTTGTATAATTATAGTGCAACAAATGACGGTAATAGAAAATATATTGACGAACAAACAAATATACCTGAAGAAGAAGATTTGCAGCTAGAAAAAATACACAATTTGCATACAAAAAAAGATAGTGTAACTATTGCTAAAATAATACAGAATGTAAAAGATATATGCACAAAATATAAAATTAAAGAACAGTTGTACCCAATGAAAATGGCTACTGCTGGCTTAAAACAAAACTTAAATGTACAGCAACTTATACGTACAGGATATCAAGATCATACAAACTATATTTCGGATCCTTCTGCTGTGATAAGTGCCGTAGCAGAGGCAGTAACAACTGTAGATGAGGATGATAACAATAAAACACTGCCACAAATTGAATATAACTATTTTGCAAATTTACCAGACTTTACAACCTTATACCAAAATGTAGAAAACTTGGAGCAAGACATGGGAACAAAACAATTAAGTTCTTTTGCATTATGGGCTTTAATTATGGGTTCTTTGTTTGCTGCTTTTGTACTTGTAATGGTAAAATATATTGCCTTAAAAGATTTAATAATAGGAATTTTTGTGGCAGGAGTATTAGCTGCAATATTGGGTTTATATTTAGCTACTACCGAAAGAAATTCTTATGGGGATACTGAAATAAGAATAGCAAGGGTATGTTTATTTTACGCAGCAATAATAATCTGCGTTGGTTTGTATGGTATATTTAGCAATGCAATAAAAAAACAATTGCTTACAAAATGGTTTGTAGCATTTGGTGGAGCTACAATTGCTTTTTTTCCTTTATTGTTATTTTATATTAGGGAAAAATCTTACAAAGAGGTTATGCATAATTGCGAAACGTACCCTACAAAAATTTATGCTTTTAGTTTAGAACCTTGGCATTTTGTAGGTTTAGCATTGCTATCTGCATTTATTATTTTTATAATGCTGCGTAAATTATATGCAAAAGTAGAGTAGGCATTTTGTAAAAGGTATTTTTGATAGTTAACTACTTTTTGTAAAAGGTAAAAAAGACTGCCATAGTTTTAATGTCTTCTAAAATAAGTATTCTATTTTTACATATTTGTTTTGGTTTATTAGTACCTGTATGCTAAAAGAGTTATTCTTTATAAAAGGTAATGTTTTGCAAATATGTTTTGGCATAAACCCTGTATGAGATATTTACTTCTTTAGATACTCCTTTGCCTTCCCTAAAAACCTATACAACCCATTCATATCTTTCACATCTTCTACCACCAATATTCCATTTTTGCCTACTTGTTTTAGTTTGGCTTTGTTGGTACCTACTTGTAAAAATTGTAATACTTTATTAAATGTTTCACTTTGAAAGTATGGCGAATCAGGGTTGGAAACAAAGAAACATTTGAGCACTTCGTTTTTTAAAAACATACGCTCAAAGCCAAGCTCTACGGCTATTTTACGGCAGCGTACGGTTGTAAATAAATCTTCTACCTGGTGCGGTATGGGACCAAAACGGTCTTGCATTTCTGTATGAAACGCTTTTAAATCTTCTTCTTTTTCACAATTGTCTAATCGGCTATAGAGCGATAACCTTTCAGTAATACTTTCTACATAGCTATCGGGTATTAATATTTCTAAATCGGTATCTATAGAGCAATCACTTACAAAATCATCTTGCTGTTGTATCTCTTCTTTGTATAAATCTCTAAACTCATTTCGTTTTAATTCCTTTACTGCTTCGTCCAATATTTTTTGATACATTTCAAAACCTATTTCTGCAATAAAACCACTCTGCTCGCCACCGAGCATATTACCTGCGCCACGTATATCAAGGTCACGCATTGCAATTTGGAATCCACTTCCAAGGTCGCTGTACTGCTCTAGTGTACTTAATCTTTTTCTACTATCACTTGGCAATGTACTCATAGGCGGTGCCAACAAATAGCAAAATGCTTTTTTATTGCTACGCCCTACCCTTCCTCTTAATTGGTGTAAATCGCTCAAGCCAAATTGGTGCGCATTATTTACTACAATAGTATTTACGTTTGGAATATCTACCCCACTTTCCACAATATTTGTACAAACGAGTACATCATATTTTTTATCCATAAAATCCAAAATGGTATCTTCCAATTGGTCACCATCCATCTGCCCATGCGCAAAGGCAATGCTCACATCTGGGCAAAGCCCTTGTATCAAACCTTTCATATTTGCCAAGTCCTTTACACGGTTGTGTATAAAAAAAACTTGCCCACCTCTTTCTACTTCGTAATAAATAATATCTCTTATGGCATCTTCATTAAATACGGCTACTTCTGTTTGTATGGGTTGCCTGTTTGGTGGTGGTGTGTTTATAATACTTAAATCTCTAGCACCCATTAGGCTAAACTGTAACGTACGTGGTATAGGCGTTGCGGTCAATGTTAATGAATCAACTGTTGTACGTAATGTCTTTAATTTTTCTTTTGCCGCTACACCAAATTTTTGCTCTTCATCAATAATCATGATGCCGAGATTTTTAAATGCTACATCTTTTCCAAGTAAGCCATGTGTACCTACAATGATGTCAATTTTTCCTTCTTTTAATTTTGCAAACGTTTCTTTTTTCTGCTTGGCAGTTTTAAAACGATTTATAAAATCTACCGTTACCGGAAATTCTTTTAACCTTTCGCTAATGGTTTTATAATGCTGATAAGCCAAAATGGTAGTAGGCACGAGTATTGCAGCTTGCTTACTATCACACACAGTTTTAAATGCTGCACGTATAGCTATTTCTGTTTTACCAAAACCTACATCACCACACACCAATCTGTCCATGGGCTGTGGTTTTTCCATATCTCTTTTTACATCTTCACTTGCTTTGGCTTGGTCGGGCGTATCTTCATAAATAAAACTTGCTTCCAATTCTGTTTGCATATAATTATCGGGGCTATGTGCAAATCCTTCTAAACTTTTTCGCTGTGCATATAATTTTATGAGGTCGGTAGCAATATCTTTTACTTGCTTTTTTGTTTTGTCTTTTAGCTTAGCCCACACATCGCTACCTAGTTTATTCATTTTAGGTATGCTACCTTCCTTGCCACTGTACTTACTTATTTTGTGTAGCGACGAAATATTTACATACAACAAATCGCCATCTTTGTATTGTATGCGCACGGCTTCTTGCATTTTTCCATTAGCATCTATTTTCTGTAAGCCGCTATACACGCCTACTCCATGGTCTATATGGCTTACATAATCTCCCGGTTGTAACTCACGCAGGGTTTTTAAAGTAAGGGCTTTGTTTTTACTAAACGCTTGTTTTACTTTATACTTATGGTAGCGTTGAAAAATTTGATGGTCGGTGTAACAAACTATTTTTAAATCATCATCTATAAACCCTTCGTGTATAGAAAATGGTATGGGGGTTACTTGTATCTCAGCTTTGAGGTCTGTAAAAATTACATGAAGTCTTTCTAACTGTTTTGGGTTATCAGCAAAAATGAAAATGTTGTATTCTTTTTTTTCGAACTCTTGTAGGTTTTTAATTAATAGATCGAACTGCCTATTAAATGATGGTTGGGGTTTGGTGAGAAAGTTGAAGGTTTGGTGGAAACTGTTTGTTGTTTGTTGTTTGTTGTTTTCTGTTTGTTGTTCTTTATCCGTTTCTCGTTTTTCGTTATCCGTTTCTGGTTTCTGGTTTCTCGTTTGGGGCATCGTGTGGTCTGTCGTCTGTCGTCTGTTGTCATTCTCTAAGTCCCCAAAATATGCCCGCTTCCCCATCTCCACAATATGCCTTTGCCCAATTTCCCTTTCCAACGTTTCAGCATCTACAAAATCTTTTGCATTTATATCTTTTATGTACAACGAATCATTGTTACTCTCCTCTATTTCTTTAAACGTAAAAATGGCTACACCTTCTGATTCATCTTCTATTTTTTCTTTTATAAATTCCCAATCTTCCATCCACACCACGGTGTTCTCAGGCAAAAATTCTATCAACGAAACCTTCTCTCCTGTTTCAAATTGTGTTTCTACATTTGGAATAATATTTACACTCAATAATTTTCTTTCGCTTAATTGATTTTCAGGATCAAAAATGCGAATACTATCTACATCATTGCCAAATAACTCAATGCGGTAGGGCTTTTCGTTACCAAAACTATAAATATCAATAATACCACCACGTATAGCAAATTGCCCTGGCTCATACACAAAATCTGTTTTGGTAAAACCATGCGCTATAAATTTTTGCAGCATCGTAGTTACATCCAATACATCGGCTTGTTTTATGCTAATGATATTCTCTGACAGCGTTTTTGATAATACTACTTTTTCAAAAATGGCTTCGGGGTAAGAAACAATTATCTTTCGAGACTGGTCTAAAGATTTTGCTTGGGTAAGCTTAGTTAATGCTTCCGTACGAAGCATTACATGGCTACTATTTAAAAGTTGGTAATTTTTTTTATTTTTGAATGAAGAAGGAAAATAAAAAATATCCAATGCTCCTGTAATATTTTCTAAAGAATTGTGAAAATATGCTGCTTCTTCGGCATCTCTTAAAATAACCAAGTGATTGGTATGAGTAGTTGCTTTATGCTCATGTACAGCGGCTAGCAAAAATTGTGAAGCACTTCCGTTAAGCCCTTTTAGGTGCAAATGTTGTGGTTTGGCTCCCGAATAGTTCGGGACAGGGAATACAATTTCCTCCGCAATTTTATTTATGCGGGTATCATTTTTGTACATACTCATCAACACATCTGCATTCATAATTCTTGCACAAAGATAACGTTGAATAAGTGTATTATGATTAATAAAAATAGCCTGCAAAATAATTTGCAGGCTATTTTTTAAATATTTTAATATGATTAATTTACTTTATAAAAAAACTCCCCAGCCTGATAAGTAAGTACTGTCATTTGCATATCTGTAACTGTACCATCTGCTTGTGTCATATACGAATAGTTGCCTCTTCCAATACGAATACTTACACGAGCATTTAATGGAATATCAGCAAACAATTCACTAGTTAATGTATAAGCCCCATTATCATCTACAATTACACCATTTGCTTCTCTATTAGGGTAGCTAGTTTTTAAAGTTTCATTTCCAAGTCCATTTGGGTCATATTCCACATATACAAATACACCATTTTGATTTAATGAATCCTTATTCCATGTAAAAGTATATGATGGTTTTACTGTAGTTCCCTTTACGTATAGACCCGAAGTTGATGTAAGTGCTTCAGCAAAATTGTTTGAACAAACAAATACTTTAGGACTATAACCTCCATTATAGTTAATAGCTGTATCGCCAACTAATGATGCCGCCGCACCTCTATGCAGTTTCAAACTAAGTTGTGTGCCGAAGAGTTTCCCCGCTTCACTCCATTTAAAATGTTTATCATAGCCAAATACTTCTCCAGGTCTCATTACGTTTGGTTCTACTTTTATATTGTTAAAATAGTTTGTCTGCCCCTCAGTATTTTGTTGAGAGCCTTTTTCCAAAAATGCACCATTTATATGTACTTCAAATGACGTTTCTAAATCAGTGTTTCCAAGTCCTGTATTGGTAGTTAGTAAAAATTTACCAGATGTATTATTATCTGTAGCATACTCATAAAGAGATGCAAAAGTTGGAAGATTTTTACGAACAATATTTTTTTCAAATTGTTCTGTATTTTTATTTTTATTACAAGATACCAATGCACTAAATAGTGCGACTATTAATATTATATTTTTCATGATTTATTTATTTAAAAGTTTTTAATTGCATATTTGATTTCCTGCCCCAAAATAATTCGGAGTTATTGTGACGTAGGTAGATCCATATAATCCGTAAGTTTCAGATTTAGTCCAAAATAATCTAACAGGTCTTATACCATTTGGAGTTTGTGCTTGCAAGCATGCACTACTGCACCCGTCATATTGTGAAAAGGTTATTTCGTAACCTGCATTTAGTGGAGCATCCATAATTACTTCATATCCAGCAGCCCCTGAGTTATTAGCCCAAAGTTTAGAAGAAACTGAATTGGTAATTAAATTTCTCAATTTGACTTCAGTAAATCGTAAATTAGTATTTGTATATAATGAAGTACTACCGTTGTTAAACTCTGGTTTATTTCCAATTCTAGGTCCAGTTCCTGTGCAAGTGGATGCACTAGGCCAACTAATTGTCCAATTAGGACTTAAAGTTACATGAATTTGCTTGGTAGTGGGAGTTGGCGCAGGAGGACCAC
Source organism: Ferruginibacter sp. (assembly GCA_043770525.1). Classification (GTDB taxonomy): domain Bacteria; phylum Bacteroidota; class Bacteroidia; order Chitinophagales; family Chitinophagaceae; genus Ferruginibacter. Next base: position 5,111 of record JAYVID010000228.1, on the reverse strand, counting down.
TTTGTTGATTACATTTTTTACTAGATAGCACTACACTGAAAAAAAGTAGCACAAGTAATAATTTGTATTTGTTAGGTTCAGAATTTAATTTCCGAAATTTCGGGGGGGGGGGTAAACCTTAGATTTAATTTCATAATTTATATTTTTATTAAAAGTATTGATTAATAATTTTTTATAATAAAAAATACATGTTAATTTATTGTTAACAATTAAGAAATTAATTTAATTGTAATCTTGATTTATATACGTAATTTCATCTGCATTCATAATTCTTGCAAAAGATAGAGGGCAAATTTTATTTATGGTAAATTATAAACCACTAATGTAAATGGGGTAGTTGGGAGAGTGGTTGTTGGTAATAAAGCTTATCAAATAAATGTTATCTTCTACATCAAAAATAATATACCAAGTTGTTTTGCTATTGTGCTTATACTTACAGTAATATTTACCGTATCTTTTATTATGGGTAAGTTTCCTTTTTTGGTTTGGAATATCTAACATAAAATCTGTTATTTTATCTGCATATTCGACAGAACTTTCAAAAAAACCAAAATATTCTTCCTTATACAAAACGTTTATCAATTCGGCAAGATATTCAAGTACAGCTTGTTCTATTATTACTTGCTGTCCCATAATTCTTTCAATCTTTTATGTAATTGTGTTCTAAATTCTTCTACGCTTATTGCATCTTCACATCTTTTTTGAAAATCAGTTTTAGGTATAAGTCCAATTTCTTCAAATATTGGAATTACCTGGGTGTGCTTTCGTACATCTACTGTAACATGCGTTAATTTTCCTTGGCTATTTTTTTTTGTAGTTATACCTGCTATTGCTGCCATAGTATTTTGTTTATTTAAAGAATAAAGATACTAAATTTATAATGCATCTAGTTTTATAAACTTACAATATAATTCAAATACAGGTTTAAATTTTCTCCGTAAATTGCTTGAAACTATACATTTTACATGTTCAAATACATAAAATACCTCAATCCGCTTATAATGTATGCCCTCGCATATATTAGTTTTACCAATACTGGCTTTGTATGTTGGCTTACCATGATTTATTCTTGGGTGTTTGTACCTACGCTGGAGTTGCTCATAAAGCCAGATACAAAAAACATGGCAGCAGCAGAACTGGAACTAGCAAAACATGATAAAGTATATGATTACCTTTTATACTTGGTGGTATTTATTCAAATAGGCACATTATTTTTCTTTTTAAATTCTTTTAAAAGTGCAGAATTAGGCATAGTTGACATTGTAGCACGCATAACTTCTATGGGTATGCTTTGCGGTGTATTTGGTATAAACGTAGCTCATGAGCTGGGGCATAGAAATACAAAATTTGAACAATGGCTTGCAAAAATATCATTGCTTACAAGTATGTACACACATTTTTTTATAGAGCATAATAAAGGGCATCATAAAAATGTAGCTACGCCAAACGACCCTAGTAGCGCACGGTACAATGAGTGGGTTTATCGTTTTTATTTTAGAACTATTTCACTTACATACACACATGCTTGGCATATTGCCAATGCAGAAATGAGAAAAAAAGGAAAAGCTATATTTAGTATTTATAATGAAATGTTGCAATTGCAAATAATGCAGTTGGTATTATTGACTTCAATTTACTTTTTATTTGGGGGAATTATTTTGATTTACTTTTTAGGTGCTGCTTTTATTGGTATATTGTTATTAGAAACAGTAAACTATATTGAACATTATGGCTTGCAACGAAAGCAAACAGGCGATAATAAATTTGAAAGGGCACAACCACAACACAGTTGGAATAGTAATCATGTAATAGGTAGAATGTTATTATTTGAACTAAGCCGCCACAGCGATCACCATTATCTTGCAAGTAGAAAATACCAAATTTTACAACACCACGAAAATGCACCACAATTACCCACAGGCTATCCTGGCTGCTTACTACTTGCATTGGTGCCGCCGCTTTGGTGTAGTATTATGAATAAAAAAATTGCAGCATCGTCAACCACTGTTGATTAACTTTACGAAACAAAAGCAGCATATTTATATAAAACAATGTCGTAATTTTATGTTTTAATAAAAAAATTATTTTACAAACAATAAAAATTTAAAAAATGAAATTATTATTTACAGGAATGATTGGGCTCTTGTGCTTAACAGCAGTAGCACAACCCAATAAAAAAGCAGCAACAAAAGGTGGAAAATATGGAGCCGCTGTAACTGCAGTAGGGGCTATTGAAGTGAATACGCTTGAAGAAAAATTAATAACAGTAGAAAAGTACAAAGGAAAAGTAAAAGGTACTGTAGCAAGTGTGTGTGAGAAAAAAGGTTGTTGGATGAAACTAGCACAAACAGATGGCGATGGTATTATGATACGTTTTAAAGACTACAAATTTTTTATGCCACTTAATATTGTAGGTAAAGATGTGGTACTACAAGGCGAAGCTAAAAAAACAGTTACAAGTGTAGAAATGCTAAAACACTATGCTGAAGATGCTGGCAAAAGCAAAGAAGAAATAGAAAAAATTACCGAGCCAAAAACGGAAATTGAGTTTATAGCTACTGGAGTGTTAGTTGTATCTTAAGTTAAAAATAAAATATACAAAAAAGGATTGCAAGTTAATTTGCAATCCTTTTTTAATTATAGCTATTTAAACTATTACTTCACAAACTGAGTTGTAATTATTGTTTTATTCGCTTGCTCTACACGTAAAAAATAATTTCCTTTTAGTAATTGTTTTACATCTATTTCATTTGTAATAAAAATGCCCGAAAGTATTTGTATGCCTGCATTGTTTACAACTGAATATTTAGCTCCAGCTAGTTTAAATGACGTTTTTACGTTAAGTACATTTGCTACTGGGTTAGGCGAAATCTCTACAATATTTTTATTTCTTGAGGCCTGAGTACTTATTATTTTAGAGTACTCTAATCTTCCATCTAAATCATATTGAGCAAGTCTGTAATAGCTTATACCATCATTGTAAAATTTATCATTGAAAGAATATCTGGTTAATATATTTGAGTTTCCCTGAGCATTTAATTTTCCGATAGGCTTGAAAGGTAAACCATCATTACTTCTTTCTATATCAAAATATGAGCTGTTACTTTCTTGTGCTGTTTCCCAAAACAAGCTAATCTGTTCTTTCATTTGTGTTGCATTAAAAGAAACAAGTTTAACAGGAACAGTAGCCTCACTTATTTCAAAAATATTTGTAGTGGTAGCATTATCACCACTTGTACCACCATTTGAGTTTACAGCATTACCAATTGAATAAAACCTAACTGTACCAGTGCTTGTAGCTGGTGCAGTCCAAGGTATATCAATTATCCCAGATGTTAGTTTTGCACTTTGCTCAACATAATTTCTACCAGAAGAAACAGCAATATTAGTTACACCAGCAGGTAATGCAGCCCCCCAGTTGTTTATATTATTTTCAGTAGCTGCGTTTACACTAGTAGTTTGAAAACCATAAGTAGGTGAGCCACTTGTGGGTGTAATGGTTAATCTAAGCGTATAGTTAACACCAGCTGTGTAAGATGTGACTGGAGAAGAACCAGATAAAAGCTGTACACTAAGTGTGGGAGCATAAGTACCTCCTGCATGACAATTACCACAAGAACCTGCGGCAAAAGGAGCACCTACATAACCATCATCAAAATTTGCAGCTGCACCACTGGTTCTAAAATGCTGGTAGGTTTCCTTTTTTTTCGTCTTAAAGCTCGAAGCAAAAAAAACAACTGAAGTAGAAACGATTGTAAGTAATAAAAATTTTTTCATTTTACTTGTGGGGTTTAATTTATAATATTATATACAAATTATTTTAGAAAAAGGATTCGTCCAAAAACCATACCGTTATTTATTTTAATGAAAAATATGTAATAAAGTAATTATTCTACGATCATCAATTTCGCATAATTCAACATAATCTTCTTTTCTCCATTTGTATCAAAATGTATGGTAGCAATTGGATTATGCGCCGCACCTTCCATTTTTGCTATTACACCAAAGCCAAATTTTTGGTGCTCTACTTTTTGCCCTTCGGCTAAGTCGCCAGTGTTACTTGCTACAAAATTTTCTGAAATACTATGTTCTTTTGTTTGTGGGCGTGCAGGTGTAGCATAAGCGGGTTTTGCAGGTTCTTTTTTTGCAAACATACTGCCTTGGCTGCCACCAGTATTTTCAAAGCCTCTGCCCATGCGTTCATAAGCGCTACCAAGGTTACCAGCAGATGATGCGTTGTTTCTTGCAGGTGCACCAGCATAACTTTTATCTATATTATCTTCGGGCATTTCATCTATAAAACGGCTTGGGTCATTTTGTTGCAACTGCCCAAAACGATAGCGGGCATTGCTATAACTCAAATACAATTTTGCCTTTGCTCTTGTAATGGCTACATAAAATAAACGGCGTTCTTCTTCCAATTCTTCTCTTGTATTTATTGCCATAGCATTGGGAAACAATGTTTCTTCTAAGCCACCCACAAACACAACAGGAAACTCCAACCCTTTCGCCGCATGTATCGTCATTAACTTCACCACATCTTGGTTTTTATCATCGCCTTGGTCTGCATCGGTAAGCAAAACAATTTGTTGCAAATATCCACCCAAGCTTTTATCACCCACTTCCCCATCTTCTTCATTCATGGGTGTTTCTGTAAATTCTTTTATTGAGTTTAGCAACTCTTGTACGTTTTCATATCTTGCTAAACCTTCCGTAGTTTTATCGTTAAACAATTCTTTTACCAAGCCGCAATTTTTACCTACTAAAAATGCTAAGTCATAAGCATTCTTTTTCCCCATTTCGCTTTGAAACATTTTTATCATCGTCACAAAATTGTCTATTGCTTCAAGCGTTCCACTTTTAAAACCATACATGGCGGCATTGCAAGCCACATCCCACATACTTAGGTTTTGCTCATTGGCAAACAATACCATTTTATCTATCGTTGTTTTTCCAATGGCACGTACAGGATAATTAATAATTCTTTTCAACGCCTCTTCATCCCTTGGGTTTACTACAACCCTTAAATAACTTAGTAAATCTTTTACTTCTTTGCGTTGGTAAAAACTCACGCCCCCGTATATGCGATATGCAATGCCCATGCGCCTTAG
>JAYVID010000227.1:0-2170 GCA_043770525.1 Ferruginibacter sp. | reverse complement strand
TAGATTTTTTTTCTACCTCTTTTCTAAATTGCGTAAAAATATCTGGCAAGTTATTTATACCAAATGGTAAATCTTTTACATCGTATAATGTGCTGGTAGAAAAAGTAAATGTTTCACAATTTATAGCAGCTAAACTAATGGAGACTTTTTTTGCAGTTTGCTGTTCTTCAATGCCTACTTCTGATTTACAAAATAACTTAGTAGCCTTAAATTCAATTGCAATTTTTAACAGTTCTTCCTCGGGCTTACCTTTTACAATAAGCAAGCCAGAACCTATTGATCTTAAACAATTATTTAAATCTATTAAAGATTCTAATAAAAACTGTGCCCTAAGGCTTCCAGTTTTTTTTGTACCATATTGGGTAGTACAAAAATGTGCATCATCAAAACAATACACTGGGATTATAAAATCACTTTTTGCAACAGCAGTTGCCAATGTTTCATTATCGCAAATGCGCAAATCATTTTTAAACCAAACTATACTTGTATTCATTTATAAATCATTAATATTTTTTAAATAAAAATCTGCTTGCTCCAATAAAGCTGTTTTATCTTCTGGTTTCATTTTTCGCCATACATTGTACATCATACCTATGCGTGGGTTTTTTGCAAGTTTTGCTTCATGTTTATCATAAAAGTTCCAATACAAGCTATTAAACGGACAGGCTTTTTCACCTGTCTTTATAGCTTTTTTATAATAGCAAGAGCCGCAGTAGTGGCTCATCTTATCAATATATGTAGCACTACTTACATAAGGCTTACTGCCTACAATTCCTCCATCTGCAAATTGGCTCATGCCTCTTGTGTTGGTTATTTCTACCCACTCTAGTGCATCTATGTAAATGCCCAAGTACCAGGCATCTACCTCATCTGGGTGCACACCTGCAAGCAATGCAAAATTCCCAGTAACCATCAAGCGTTGTATGTGGTGAGCATAAGCATAATCCAAAGATTGTGTAATGGAATGGCTGAGACATTTCATTTTTGTTTTGCCTGTCCAATACCATTCAGGTAATTTATTAGTGTGCTCCAAAAAATTTAGGGTTGCATACTCAGGCATTTTTAGCCAATATATACCTCTCATATATTCTCTCCACCCAAGTATTTGTCGTACAAAACCTTCAAGTTGGTTGTAGCTAATTTCGTTTTGTCTTTTGCTCCACTCGGTTATAGATGCTTGTATAACTTCCATTGGCGAAAGCATTTTTGTATTCATACTAAACGATAAACGGGAATGGTAAATGCTCCATTCTGTTGGTGTCATAGCATCTTCGTAAGTACCAAAATGTGGTAAACATTCAGTAATAAAAAACTGTAGTAGTTGTAAAGATTGTTTTCTATTTATTGGCCAAATAAAATTTTCGGCATCAATATTACCAATCGTTTTTACAGATGTTTTTTTTATTTCTGAAAGGATGGTACTTACATCATTATTAAAAACCAATGGTGCCGTGGCTTTGTGGTTTGCAGGTAATTTTTTTCTGTTATCGGCATCAAAATTCCATTGCCCATGCAGTGGTTGGTCACCATCCATTAAAATATCATATTTTTTTCGCATTGCCCTGTAAAAACTTTCTAGCAAAAAAGTTTTTTTGCCTTTAAAAAATTCGCCTACTTCATTTCTTGTGCTTAAAAAATGTTCTGTATCGTAAGCGGTATGTGTAATAGATAATGTAGAACAAAAAGTTTTTAAATACTGATCTACTCTATATTCATCTGGTAGCAAATATTCGAAATGGGTAAATTTATTTTCCTTTATTAATGCTAAAATATTTTTATCAAAGGATTGTAGATTGTTTTTATCATTTAAATAAATGTAAATAATGTTGTGCTTATTTTTTTTAAGTTCGTTTGCAAAATTTTGCATTGCAGAAAAAAAGCCAACAACCTTTTGAATATGATGTTGAGCATAGTCGGTTTCTGTTCTTATTTCCATCATTAAATAAGTAATATTTTCCTCTACATTTTTGTACCAACTATGGTTACTATTTAGTTGGTCTCCCATTATTAATCGTACTTTTTTTTGCTTCATTTTATTTTATTAGAATTATTTTTTTACTGTTCAAAATAGTATGGATAATGGTTGTAGCATTTTGGATTAAAACCACTACTACAATTAGGGCAGATATTTTTACATTCCAAATATTCATTTATGGTTATTTCTGTTTTA
>JAYVID010000226.1:0-6690 GCA_043770525.1 Ferruginibacter sp. | reverse complement strand
TACGTTCCACAAATACAAAGCAAGTGCTCCAGATACTAATATCCATATCCCAATAAATATTTCTCGTTTTAATAATCCCCAGTGCATTACCAAATCTGCATTTGATAAAAACTTAAATGCAAAGCCTAATTCTAAAAACCCAAAAACTACTTTCACCACATTTAACCACCCACCTGATTTTGGCAGAGCATTTAATAAATTGGGGAACATTGCAAAAATAGCAAATGGCAAACCTATGGCCAATCCAAAACCACCCATACCAAAGCTTAAACGCATTGCACCATCAGGCCCAGACACAGCCCCCGCAAGTAATGAGCCAGCAAGTGGCCCTGTGCATGAAAATGAAACAATGGTAAGGGTAAGTGCCATAAAGAAAATACCAGTTACATTTTTAGCCCCTGATTTACTGTCGGCTTTGGTGGTTACACTGCTTGGCAAAGTAATTTCGAACAATCCAAAAAATGACAATGCAAATACTACAAATACAATAAAGAAAATAATATTTAAATAAACATTGGTAGAAATATTATTAAAAATATCAGGACTTAGTTTACTAAAAATATGAAAGGGAATGGTGATTAATACATACACCAAAAATATAAAAAAGCCATACAAAAATGCATTGCGAATACCTGCTTTTTTACTAGTTGCTTTTTTGGTAAAAAAAGAAACAGTAAGGGGTATCATAGGAAATAAGCATGGCATAATTAATGCAACAAGCCCACCCAAAAAACCAAGCCCAAAGATAGACAGCAAACCTTTAGAACCTACATCATCTTTTGCAGGAGAAGAAGTCGTTTTACAATCTGTAAGCGGTTTGTTTACATCAATTGTTGGAATTAATATTTTGTTAGAAGAGGTAAATGTTGCTTTTTCACCTGTTTGTATTTTTAATGATTTGTCTTCTGGAATAAAATTGGTACTGTTTTCTTGCTCAAGATTATACTTTAATATTACTGCAAATACAGAAGCTGTTTTTCCAATAACTTTTACAGTACAGGTTATAATTATATTTCCTTTAGCTACTTGCACTTTTGCATTATCAAAAACTTGCGAGGTTGTTTCTACAATAGCAGATTTAACTTGTAAAGCACTTATTACAACACTACTATCTTCACTAGCTATTTCAATTCCATTTATCTCTAATGCTTTATTTTCTATAGCATATAAAAACCAACTAGGCGAAATTGTACCAGTAAAAGTAATTGCATAGTTTCCTTCACTTAGTTTTTCTGCTGTAGCGTTCCATTTTATATAGCTACTATCTTGAGCTATTGCAATTGAAGAAAATGAAACAATAAAAAATGTAAATAGTAATTTTAAAAACCGCATAATAATTTTTTATAAAAAAATCCCGACAATAAATCGGGATAAATAAGTTGTATAAAATAGTTTAACCTTTAGGATTAATTTTTATTGAAAAAGCAACATCTTTTGGAGGTAAGCATTTTTTATCATCACATACCATAAATGTAACTTTTCCTTTTACAACCGTAGCTATACCTGCTTTTACTTTTATGGTTTGAACAAAATCTACTTTTTTAGAAAAATAATTCAAAGTAGATTTAAAATTAGCATCGTATTTCTTTTCTAAACTACCAACTTCTTTTACAGCACCATTTAATTTTATTAATGGATTCTTATCAACCGTAATTAATGTAGCAACAGGGCCATCCCCAGCATCCTGTGCATATATATGCCATTTAGGTTGCAAAGTAGCGGTAATGTGTAGCTCATAGGTATCTGCATTTATTTTCTTTGCCGAATAAGCCCATTTTATTGGATTTTCAATTTGTGCATCTACAACCGTTCCAAAAAACATTACTATAAATGCAAGGATAATTTTTTTCATTTGTTTATTTTTAAATTACAATAAAATTACAACTATCGTTTTATACAAGTTGTTAAAATATCAGTTTATGCCAAAGCGCTTTTTAAAATCGAAATCCCCAATAATTCTTTAAACACTATTCTTCCATCCTCATTCCCGAGTAAATTACTACATGCTCTTTCTGGGTGCGGCATCATACCAAACACATTACCAGCAGCATTTTTTATACCAGCAATATTATGAGTGGTTCCATTGGGGTTGCTTGCTTCATTTACATTGCTTAGTTCATCGCAATATTTATAAATTATTTGCTTATTCTCTTGCAAAGATTTTAACACTTCGTCAGATGCATAATACCTTCCCTCACCATGTGCAATGGGTATTTTTAATGCAACAGGTTTATCAGTATTTTCATTTTTTATAAATACATTTTTACAAATAAATTGTTGGTTGACATTTGCCAATAATGCACCAGGCAATAAACCACTTTCACACAATATTTGAAATCCATTACACACTCCTAAAACCTTTCCCCCAGCATTGGCAAATTGTATTACACTCTCCATCATGGGGCTAAAACGAGCTATTGCACCACACCTTAAATAATCGCCATAGCTAAACCCACCAGGCAATACAATACAATCATCTGTTGTAAACATAGAAATATCACTATCCTTGTGCCAAAGAGAAATCACTTCTTGCTGCAAATCGTTTTGCAAAGCATCTAGCATATCTCTATCACAATTAGACCCTGGAAAAATGACTACACCAAACTTCATGAAATATGATTTTATTTTGATGCAAAAATAACGAAAGCAAATCAAATATAGCAAGTAGATAATTTGCATAAAAAAGCCCTCTACTTTTTATGTAAAAGGCTTTTTGCTAAATATATTATTTTGGGTTAGCTCACTTTTGGAGCTGCAGCTAAAATCTCTGCACTCACGCCACTTGCATATTTTTCAAAGTTTTTTACAAACTTATTTGCAAGTACAATTGCTTTTTCATCATACACATTTTTATCTGCCCATGTATTGCGAGGATTTAATATTTCGCTAGGCACATTGGGGCACTCTTTTGGCATCATCATACCAAATACTGGATGTGCTTCATATTCAACAGTATCTAATTTACCTTCCAGCGCAGCAGTTATCATAGCACGTGTATATGCAAGTTTCATACGACTACCTACACCATAAGGACCGCCACTCCAGCCAGTGTTTATCATAAATACATTTACATTAGCTTCGGTCATTTTTTTACCCAACATCTCCGCATACTTACCAGGATGTAATGGTAAAAATGGTGCACCAAAACAAGCGCTAAATGTTGCAGAAGGTTCTTTTACACCTGCTTCTGTACCAGCCACTTTTGCTGTGTATCCACTTATAAATTGGTACATAGCTTGTCCAGCTGTGAGCTTGCTTATTGGAGGAAAAATTCCGTAAGAATCAGCCGTGAGAAAGAAAATATTTTTAGGTATCCCACCTACAGATTTTTCTAATGCATTGCTTATAAAATTTAATGGGTAGCTTATTCTAGTGTTTTCTGTAATTTCTTTATTGGTAAAATCTACTACGTTTGTTCCATCTACAAATCCTACATTTTCAAGCAAAGCACCTGGGCGAATGGCATTGTAAATTTCAGGTTCGTTTTCTGCACTTAGGTTTATCAATTTTGCATAGCATCCACCTTCAAAATTAAATACGCTATCATTTGTCCAACCATGCTCATCATCACCTATCAATTTACGATTAGGATCTGCACTTAACGTTGTTTTACCTGTACCACTTAAACCAAAGAAAACAGCCGTATCTCCATTTGCACCTACGTTTGCAGAGCAGTGCATGCTCAATACATTTTTTTGATGTGGCAAAATAAAATTAAGAATTGTAAAAATTCCTTTTTTCATTTCTCCTGTATAACCAGTACCGCCTATTAAAATTGTTTTTTTTGTAAAACTTGTCATGGCAAAATTATGCTGGCGTGTACCATCAATTGCAGGGTCTGCCATAAGAGAAGGAGCGTGCAAAATTGTCCACTCTGGTACAAAACTCTCCAATTCGTTTTCAGTAGGGCGAAGAAACATATTGTATGCAAATAAATTACTCCAAGGGTTTTCGTTTACCACTCTAATATTTAATCTGTAATCTTCGTCTGCACATACATAAGCATCTCTCACCCACAATTCTCTTTCTGATAAATGCTTTTTTACTTTTGCATGCATGCTATCAAACACATCTGGTGTAATAGCAATATTAAATTCGTTCCAATGTACAGCATCTGCTGTTATTTCATCTTTCACACAAAATTTATCTTTTGGACTACGACCAGTAAATTCGCCCGTGTTTATTATCAAGGCGCCTTTGTCATTTAGTTTACCTAGGCCAAGGGTTACAGTACTTGCAGAAAGCTGTTCAGGTGTTTGTTGGTAATGTACTGGCTTGGTAGAATTAATTCCAGTTGCTGTCAAAACATTATTGATTGTTTCAGACAATTGAGATACTGACATATCATGCTTTTTTAATGAGGGCGCAAATGTATATTAATAAATTGTTATGGCAAGTTTTAAAGACCTAAGTTTTACCTAATTATTAAGATTTTTTGTGAAAAGCGAAGGATGAAAATAAAAAAAGTTCACTTGTTTTCTTTATACTTCAAAATAAATAATGCTCAATGTCAGCTATAAAATAATTTCTGGTATTTCTCCCTCTACAATTAATGTTGCTCCAGTTTTAGCAACTATTTCATCAATAGAAACTGATGGAGCTCTTTCTAATAATTTAAATCCATTACTTATAATTTCAATAACAGCCAAGTCTGTTACAATTTTTTTTACACAATTAGTTCCTGTAAGTGGCAGTGTGCATTTTTTTAATAATTTACTTTCACCTGCAGGGTTGGTATGCATCATTGCTACAATAATATTTTTTGCACTTGCTACTAAGTCCATAGCACCGCCCATTCCTTTCACCATTTTGCCTGGTATTTTCCAATTAGCAATATCTCCATTTTCACTTACTTCCATGGCACCTAAAACTGTGAGGTTAATTTTACCTGAACGGATCATACCAAAACTCATTGCACTATCAAAAATAGATGACCCTGGTAGTGTAGTTATGGTTTGTTTACCAGCATTTATCAAATCAGCGCTTTCATTTCCTTCTTCTGGAAAAGGGCCCATTCCCAATAAACCATTTTCACTTTGCAAAACTACATTCATTCCATTAGGAATATAATTTGCAACCAATGTAGGAATACCAATGCCCAAGTTTACATAAAAACCATCCTGTAATTCTTGTGCTATACGTTGTGCTATTTGAAATTTGTTTAAAGCCATAATAAGAAAATATGCAAATCAGAAAATGTGCAATTATGCAAATATTCAAATCCAGTGTTTATAAAATACTTTGTAATGCCGAAAAATAAATATCTCAATGTTTACAGACTTCACAAGTCCCCCTTCGGGGGATTTAGGGGGCTTTTCCTCACCGTTCTTTGCTCTATTCTCTTTTCATAATTTATGCCTTGAAAAATACGATGTACATATACACCGGGTGTATGAATAAAATTAGGATCTAGCGCTCCATCTTCCACCAACTCTTCTACTTCTGCTATGGTTATCTTTGCAGCCATTGCCATCAATGGATTAAAGTTTCTTGCTGTGTCTTTATAAATTAAGTTCCCTTGTTTGTCTCCTTTCCATGCTTTTACAATAGCAAAATCTGCCTCAAAAGCATATTCCATTAAATAGTCTTTTCCATTAAAATTTCTTACCTCTTTTCCATCAGCTACTTCGGTACCTACACCAGCAGGTGTAAATATTGCAGGCATGCCATACCCTGCAGCCATACATCTTGTAGCAAGTGTACCTTGTGGTATTAGTTCTACTTCTAATTCTCCAGATAATAATTGCCTTTCAAACTCTGCATTTTCTCCAACATAAGAAGCTATCATCTTTTTTACTTGCTTTTGTTGTAGCATTAATCCAATGCCAAAATCATCTACACCAGCATTATTAGAAATACAAGTAAGATCCTTTACCCCTTTCTTCACCAAGGCAGCAATACAATTCTCAGGTATTCCGCATAAACCAAACCCCCCAAGCATTAATACATTTCCATTCTTAATATCTTCAATTGCTGCATCAGCATTTGCTACAACTTTATTCATTTCTCAAATTTAATAGTGCAATAAAATTCAACTTCTAAAAACCAATTTGCTTTTCTCTATTTCTATTACTTTTAAAAGGCAAAATTGAATTTGTTTTAATTGTATCTTGTTTTAAACTATCAGCTAAAATTAAAATACCATTTAGATTGTAAGACTTTATATCTATTTTTCTTTCATATTTATTTAACCATTGCCAATCAAAGTAAGTTTTAGTTGCCATTTTATGTATAAAATCTTCCTGTTTTTGTCTTGTTTGCTTACTTACTATCGAATCAAAAAGTGGCTTTAAAATCTCATTGTTGTTTAAGTAATATTTATAACTTTTGTAAAAAGTTTCTTTATCGGTTTTGTATTTTGCAAATATTTTTTGTTGTAGATTAAGATTTTCTTCGTTCATTTTTTTAGTAGTATCTTTTACAACAAACTCTCTGGTAAAAGCATCTGCTTGCATTTGTTCCCACAATATGCTTTCCATTTTTTCTTGTTCAAGTATCCCACTTGGTAAATTGCTATTGCACGATAGCATCATTGGTACAATAATAATAGCAAAAAATATCCTCATTACTTTAATTGCTCTTTATAATTATTAGCATTGGTTATGTCAAGTCTACTAAGCAGTTCAGCAGCCCTAGCTTTATCTTGAGGCAATGCTTTACTAAATATTTTTATAAGCTCATTAGATTTTC
>JAYVID010000225.1:0-15498 GCA_043770525.1 Ferruginibacter sp. | reverse complement strand
ACCACCACTTCCAATAGCCATAACAGTTTTGTGTCCTTTTGTAACTGCTTTCAAAGTAGTTTTTACTTCTTCCCATTCACGAGTAGAAACCATGTTTTTCAAAAGTCTAATTGTACCTATATTAAATGATTTTTTATAAATTAAAATTCCATTACTAAAAAAAGAAATTTCTGTACTACCCCCCCCAACATCTATGTACAAATAGCTGTGGTCTTTGTCCATATTTTCTGCTACATGGTTTTCATATATTAGGTTTGCTTCTGTATCACCATCAATTACTTCTATTGTTATGCCAGCTTCTTTTTTTACAAGGGCTATTATTTCTTTGGCATTTAAAGCATCTCTCATTGCACTTGTTGCACAAGCTTTTAAAGCTTCTACTTTGTAGGCTTTTGTAAGATGTGCAAACCCTTTCATGGTTTCTACAAACATTTGCTTCTTTTCTTCGGAAATAACTTTTGTTTCAAATACATCAAAACCTAAGCGAAGTGGAACCCTCACCAAATTTAATTTACTAAAAATGGCACTTCCATTTGCACCTTTTTCTACATTTGTTATAAGCAAACGGGCTGCATTGCTTCCTATATCTATAGCTGCTAGTATCAAAGTGTTTTATTTTTTATAAGTACGAAAGCTAAAATTGAGCTTTATATTTTACTTTAGCAATCCTATTTATTATATTTCTTTCCACAAAAAAGTTGAACTCACTTTGGTTCAACTTAAAAATGAATTGTGTAGTAGTAAAATTATTCTCCTTTTAGGTAATTAAAGGTTTGCACTTGGGATCTTACCTTATTTGATTTCTCAAATAAAATATACTTATTATCTTGTTTGTTATTTAAATTTCTAGCTTTCGTATTATCACTAAGTTGTATTTTCAGAATATCAATCAATTCTTTTTGCATGTTTTTTTCTAAGATTGGGCATGCTACTTCTATTCTGTGGTCTATGTTTCTTACCATCCAATCTGCTGATGAAATAAATACTTTGGGTTTGCCATCGTTTTCAAAAACCATTACCCTTGCATGTTCTAAATATTCATCAATAATACTAACTGCTTGTATTGCTTTTTTTACTTTTTTACTTTCTGTAAACATGCAGCAAATTCCCCTTATTATCAATTTCAATTCTACCCCTTCTCTTGCTGCTTCATACAATTTTTCAATAAGTATTTGATCGCTTAGTGAGTTTACTTTTAAAATAATACAAGCTTTCTTTTTGCTTTTAGCATTTTTTATTTCTTTGTTTATTAGCAAAAGTATTTGCTTGCGCATGTTCAAAGGGCTTATCAATAGTGTTTTGCAAGCTTTTAAAAATCGTAAGTTGGTTGTGGGTTTTTCTAAGTAAGTAAATATTCTATTTACATCTGCCATTATATTTCTATCAGATGTAAGTAAGCAATGGTCTCCATAAACTTGTGCAGTTTTTTCGTTTAAATTACCAGTACTTACAAAACCATAATGTGTAGTTACATTTTTTATTCGTTTCTTTATAAGACAAAGTTTGGCATGTATTTTAAGGTTTGGTATACCAATCAATACTTTTACACCTGCTTCTTCCAACTTTTCTTTCCATTCTAAATTTGCTTCCTCATCAAACCTTGCTCTAAGCTCCAATACAGCTGTTACTTGTTTTCCATTTCTTACTGCATTGGTAAGTGCATTTATAATTTTAGATTTATCTGCAAGCCTGTAGCAAGTTATTTTAATACTTTGCACATCAGGGTCTATAGCTGCTTCCCTCAATAAATCAATTACACTGTTAAATGAATGATAAGGAAAATGTAGCATTACATCTTTTTCCATTACAACAGCAGTTACACTTTTATTATTGGGCAACTGTGGGTGTGTAAATGTTTTTTTTGTTTCACTAAAATTTTTAAAAACAGCTTCCGGAAAATTAATAAAATCTTTAAAATTATGTATTCGAGCACCGGGTATTATATTTTCTTTTTGAGTAAGCTCTAATCGTTTTATTAAATATTTTAAAAGCGGCTTATCTATATTTTTATCAAAAACAAAACGTACGGGTTTGCCTTTTTTTCTGTTCTTTATTCCTTTTTCTATTTTTTGTATAAGTGTGCTGGCTACATCATTGTCAATATCAATTTCAGCATCTCTAGTTACTTTTATAATATGCGATGAAAATTTATCATATCCAAAAAATGAAAATATACTAGGCAAGCAAAAGCGTACAATATCTTCTAGTAGAATAATATTTTGTTCACCTTTTTTTGAAGGTAGTATAATAAAGCGTGGTAAAATTCTTGATGGTACAGATACTAAGGCAAATCTTTTTGCTATGCTTTTATCTTGCTTGGTTAAGGTACAAGCAAGATAAATGGATTTGTCATTTAATAGTGGAAATTGATTGAGGCTCTCAATCATTAAAGGTACAATGCTGCTCCTTACTTCTTCATCAAAATATTTTTGAACAAACTGTTTTTGTTCAAGATTGAGTTCTGTTTCCGATAAAAAATGAATAGACTGTTTTTTAAGTTCTATTAAAATCTCTTTCCATATTTTTTCAAACTCAGTTTGTTGTATTAAAACTGTTTCTTGTATTTCTTTTAATATTTTTTGTGGGTCAAGCTCCAAGTGCATTTTTGCTTTCGTTCCAAGTTCTATCATTTTTCTCAATGCAGCTACCCTTACTCTAAAAAACTCATCTAAGTTATTAGAAAAAATACTTAAAAATTTTATACGCTCAAATAGTGGAACTGAATTATCTGCGGCTTCTTGTAATACCCTACTGTTAAAAGATAACCAGCTAATATCTCTAGCAATCGTTTTTTTTATGAGCAATTGTTCTTTTTTATTTTTCATAAAAATACATGCTTTCTTATTTTTTCAATGTTAAGTTTATGTAAACGATTTTTATCTACAATTTCATTTTTTCAATAATAGTTGTTGTGGATACTCCTTCAATTATTGCAGCAATTTTTACCTCCCCACCATTTGCTAATACTTCTTTTGCTCCTGCAATTTGTTCAATTGTATAATCTCCACCTTTTACCAATACATCAGGCATTATTGCTTTTATAATTTCAAGTGGTGTATCTTCTTCAAAAAGTATTATTGCATCTGTTTGCAAAAAGCTAGCTAGTACAATGGCTCTAGCATTTTCATCGTTTATTGGTCGGGTAGGCCCCTTTAGTCTTTTTACTGATGCATCTGCATTAAGCCCAATTATTAAAATGTCTCCATAGCTAGCAGCTTCAGTAAGGGATGCTATATGCCCTTGGTGTACAATGTCAAAAACCCCATTGGTGAATACAATTTTTTTACCTACAAGTCTCCAGGCATTTACTTGTTTTAATATTGCATCTATTGTATAAATTTTGTTAGGTATTTGTTGCGAAGCTTTCATCTTTTATAGGTTTTGATTTTAGTAATGCTATTAAACAAATGATACCAACTATTATAATATTAATGGTGCTTACTCCCCATATTACCCAGCCAAATGCAAAACCTTCGGCTTCTGCTACTCCATAAATAAACAATGTTTCCATTACAAAAAGTGGGAACGAACCCATGCCACCAGGTGTTGCTATCATTGCTAGTGTAGATAACGATAGTACTGCACAAGCCGCTTTTAAACTTAAGACCATTGTAGCATCCATAGCTTTAAAGCCTATATATATTTGAAGTAAATACATGCTCCAAATAAAAACGGTATGCAGCATAAACCCTTTTCTATCTTTTAAGTTTTTTACACTTGTAAAACCTTGTACAATGCCATTGCTAAAGTTTTTTATTTTCAGTAATATTATACTTTGTGGATACTTTTGGCTTAGTTTTTTAATAATAAAATAGAATAAAAAAATTGCTGATATAATGATGCCAATTTTTATCCAAATACTTGTACCACTATTTTCTGCAAGGGCTGCAAATTTTTTATTTACATAATCACTCACCACATCTATTTGAATAAGCACCGTAATTATTAAAAAAAAGCCATACGTAATTAAATCAAATGTTCTTTCAATAATGATAGTACCTATAAGTTTATCCGTTTTTATATTTTCATATTTGGCAAGTAAACTACATTTTATTACTTCACCCACTCTTGGTACAAATGAGTTTGCAAGGTAGCCTATCATGGTTACAGCAAATACATTTTTAAGTTTTGGCTTGTATCCGAGCGGTTCCATTAAAATTTTCCAGCGTAGGCCCCTGCTCAAATGACTTAGTAAACTCATTAAAACTACTGGAACAATTAAAAGAAAATTGGCATTACCAATGGCGGCTTTAAATTTTACCCACTGTTCATCTGTCATGCTATGTATTTGCCACCAAACCAATAATAAGCCTAAGGCAATAAATACGATATATTGTAAATAAGAAATTAATTTCCTTCCCATCTTTCATTTTTAATTGAACCATTACAAAATAATATTGTCTATCAATCTTACTTCGTTTAAATAGGCAGCTACCAATGCTACCATTTTCTTTTTACCATCCCATTGCTCTTGTAACTCCAGTGTTTCTGCATCTGCAATTTCAGTATAATCTACCTTATATCCTTTTTTTTCTAAAAATGTAGTAGAATCTTTCTTTAATTGTAATAATGCTCCTTCTTGTAATCCATCCTTTATCATTTTTAAACTTTCAATTATGCACAAAGCTGCTTGCCTTTCTTTTTCATTTAACCTCATATTTCTGCTACTCATAGCAAGCCCATCTTTTTCTCTTATTGTTTCACAAATTGATAATTTAATATTGTAGGGTTTACCCTGCATCATCTTTTTTATAACCATACATTGTTGATAATCTTTTCTGCCAAGGTATAAAGTATGTGGCATTACAGCGGCTAATAATTTATCTACAATTATGCATACACCTTGAAAATGACCAGGTCTATATTTACCTTCTAAAATAGTTTCCAAATATCCTAATTCATACATTTTATTTTCTTCATTTGCTGGATACATTTCTGCTACACTCGGGAAAAACAAAAAAGTGCAATTTGACTTTTCTAATTTTTTAATATCTGCTTCTAAAGTGATAGGGTATTTTTCTAAATCTGCTTTATTATTAAACTGTGTAGGATTTACAAAAATACTGCACACTGTAAAATCGTTTTCCTCGTTTGATCTTTCAATAAGTGAAATATGCCCATAATGCAATGCACCCATAGTCGGTACAAAGCCAATGGTTTTACTGTTATTTTTGATATTAGATAATTGGTTTTTAAGTGTTTTAATATCTTTTATTATAATCATATATGTTAAATTAATAGCTTGTAATACGTATAAATACTATAAAGTCAATAATTTTAGTTATTTTTGCAGCCGTTTCAAAAAAATCAGTTCACTGTAATTTAACTAGCTTCTATAATGTCTACAAAGAAAAGGATTTTATTTATTTCTAATGAAATGTCTCCATATATTGATGGTACATCGTTTGCAGAAACAATAAACAGATTGGCGGTACTTTCCAATGATAACAATATGGAAGTAAGATGTATAATGCCAAAATTTGGAACTATCAATGAACGTAGACATCGTTTGCATGAAGTTGTAAGACTTTCAGGTATAAATGTATCTATAGATAACGACGATTATCCACTTACTATAAAAGTAGCTTCCTTGCCCAATGCAAGATTACAAGTGTACTTTTTAGATAATGAAGATTTCTTTAAACGCAAGTTTGTGTTTAATGATGAACAAGGAAAGTTTTATGAAGACAATGGATTGCGTACCGTATTATTTTGTAAGGGCGCTTTAGAAACAGTGAAAAAATTTGGATGGCCTCCAGATATTATTCATTGTAGTGGATGGATGGCGGGGCTTGTGCCTATGTTTATAAAAGCTGCATACAAAAAAGAGCCTGTTTTTAGTCATTGCAAAGTTGTGTACACTATTAGTGAAAATACTTTTAAAGAAAAACTTGGGGCAGATTTTTTAACATTGGCTACTATTAATGACAATGTAACCAAAAAAGAATTAGAGCCTTTTAAAGACATTAACAATGCAGCGTTATACAGAGGTGGAGCATCTTTTGCAGATGCAATAACGTTTGGTTGCGAAAAACCCGACAAGAAATTGGTGGATGAATTTGCAAAAGTGCGTGGCAAAAAAATATTGAAATACGATGCTGAAAGTGATTTAACAGACTATTTACAATTATATGCCGACCTTGCTAAATAATTAGAATATTATTACTTCTTAAAAATGATGGCTTTGCTAAAAAAATACTTTACAGCAGCATTTGCAGCTGCAATTTTACTTACGATTGGTGTTATAAGTTGTACTAAAATTGATACTACTACACAAGGAGGGGATATATTATTGGTAGATAACATTAATACATTTGAAGATACAATGTATGTAAATACAAGCCAAGGTATTTTTTTAAACGATAGTACCTTGGTTTATAAAAATGAAAACCATGTAATAGGAAGAATTGATAACGATCCTTTTTTTGGTAAAACAGAGGCTGCTATTTATGTTCAATTTAAACCTACATTTTATCCATTTTATTTTGGTAATGCAGGCGATACTGTAAAAAATGGTACTACCGGAAATGCTAGCCCTCTTGCAGGTTTTGATTCTGCGTTTATTTGTTTATCATACAAAGGTGCTTGGGGTGATACCACATTAGCAAGTAACATACCTCAAAATTTTGAAGTAAGAACGATAAGTAATTTAGATGTTGATTTTAGGGATAAAACCGATACTGTTCGTAAATTAAATTATCAACCTAGTTTTATCAATACAACAATTATTGGGTCTGCTACAATTACACCACAAAAAATTAAATCTTTTGCAAAACTAAATAAAGGATTGTTTAAAGATTCAATCAACAATCAAATAAGAATTAAATTAGATCCTGCCTTTGCTTCATCTATCTTTAATGGTCAAGATTCAGCCGCAACAGGAGCTAACAATGGCTTTTACAACGATTCTATTTTTAGACGTAAATTTAATGGCTTTGCTATTACTGTAAGTGGAACTGGAAACACCCTTTACTATGTAAATCTTGCAGAAGCAAAAACCAGACTTGAATTTCATTATCATAAAACGAGGGCTGGTATAAAAGATACGGTTGTTCAATCTTTCCAAATGTTTCCTTTAGCACAAGGGGTTATAGCAGCTTCATCTAGCGCAAATTATATAAAAAGAACACATAGTAGTTTTATAACAGCACCTACTGCTGGGGCACCTTTTTTGTATCTACAAACATCTCCAGGTACGTTTGCTAATGTAAGCATACCTAAACTTACCAATTATAGCAATAGAATTATACATAGGGCTTATTTGATTGTAGATGAACAGCCTTATGTTAGAACAGTTGATGAATATTATACTCCACCTCCCTATCTTTATTTGGATTTGAAAGATAGTTCAAACGCAGTTCCTCAAAAATATAAACCATTGTATTTTGACTTATCAAACCAAGTATATAACCCAGATATAACAACTTCTCCTTTTTATTTTCCTGCAAATAATGTAGATGTAAATGTAGCTGGAGGTGATGCATTGCGAAGGCGTGATCCAAATAGTGGATTAGAATATTATGGTTATGAATTAAATATAACTAGGTATGTACAACATATTGTTACCAATAATTTTTACAATTATGATTTAAGATTGTATGCCCCTAGCCAAATTTATTATCCTCAATATATAGGTAGACAATTCGTTATTCCATTTTTTAACCCAACAGCAGTAGGCCGAGTAAGGGTTGTAAGTGGCTCGGTACCTAATACTGATATTCATAGAATGAGATTGAGGATAATTTATTCAAAAATATAATTAACTGATTTTATATAATTAGATGCCTTTCATTATTTATGAAGGGCTTTCTTTTTTAATACTGTATCCTTATCTTTGCAATCTTAAAAAAAATTAAATGCCATATTTATTTACATCAGAGTCCGTAAGTGAAGGACACCCAGACAAAGTAGCTGACCAAATTAGTGATGCACTTATTGATAACTTTTTAGCTTTTGACCCTAGCAGCAAAGTAGCATGCGAAACCCTAGTAACTACTGGGCAAGTAGTATTGGCTGGAGAAGTAAAAAGCAAAGCATATTTAGATGTGCAAGAAATAGCTCGTGGTGTAATACGTCGAATAGGTTATACTAAGAGTGAGTACATGTTTGAGGCTAACTCTTGTGGTATTTTAAGTGCTATACACGAGCAAAGTGGCGATATAAACC
Source organism: Ferruginibacter sp. (assembly GCA_043770525.1). Classification (GTDB taxonomy): domain Bacteria; phylum Bacteroidota; class Bacteroidia; order Chitinophagales; family Chitinophagaceae; genus Ferruginibacter. The sequence continues at coordinate 7,332 of JAYVID010000225.1, read as the reverse complement.
AAGGTGTAGATAGAAAGAAAAAAGAAGAGCAAGGTGCAGGCGACCAAGGGATGATGTTTGGTTATGCAACCAACGAAACAGAAAACTACATGCCTTTAGCATTAGCATTATCGCATGATATATTGAAAGAGCTTGCAATGGTACGTAGAGAAAATAAGGCTATTAAATACCTTAGACCAGATGCTAAGAGCCAAGTAACATTGGAGTATGATGACAACAATGTGCCTGTGAGAATAGATGCAATAGTAGTTTCTACACAGCATGATGATTTTGGAAAAGACGATGTAATGTTGGCTAAAATTAAAAAGGATATCGTCAATATTGTTATACCAAGGGTAAAAGCAAAGTATGCTAAATATGCTCATTTGTTTAACAATAAAATAAAGTATCATATAAACCCTACTGGTAAGTTTGTAATAGGTGGTCCTCATGGTGATACTGGCTTAACTGGGCGTAAAATTATTGTAGATACTTATGGTGGAAAAGGAGCACATGGTGGTGGTGCATTTAGTGGTAAAGACCCAAGTAAGGTAGATAGAAGTGCGGCTTATGCTACAAGGCATATAGCAAAAAACTTAGTAGCGGCTGGTTTGTGTAGCGAAGTATTGGTACAAGTAAGTTATGCTATAGGTGTAGCACAACCTACAAGTATAAACGTAGTAACTTATGGTACTGCCAAAGTAAAATTAACTGATGGGCAAATAGCTGATAAGATTATGAAAATGTCTTGCTTTGATATGCGTCCTTACTTTATAGAACAACGTTTAAAATTGCGTAACCCAATATATAGCGAAACTGCTGCTTATGGCCACATGGGACGCACACCTGAAACTGTTGAAAAAATATTTACTTCTCCTGATGGAAAAACGATTAAGAAAAAAGTAGAATTATTTACTTGGGAAAAATTAGATGCAGTAAAAGAAGTAAAGAAAGTGTTTGGGTTGAAATAAACATTCATAATAAAATTTAAGTTAGCCGATAAGTTGTAAAGATTAGAAATGTCTTTATGGTTTATCGGTTATTTTTTTTGGTATAAATCCATTAGTGGTTGGTGTCCACACCTACTATTAAGTTTTTGTAGGTGAGACAACCACCGATAATAAATGTTTTAAATGCTTTGCATTTAATCGCTACTTTTAGGATTGAATAGTTGCAACATATTAAAATATGATAAATAAGACATTAATTTTATATAGTTTATTGGGTTCAATTTTACTTTTGTTTTCTCGATTTATGGGCAAATATTTATTTTTCCTATCAGGGTATTTGTATATATTTTCCTATTTAATAATAATTACAATTGCATTAATACTATCAAGAAAAACAGTAGTTAATGGTTGGGGTAAATTCAAATTAGGGGTTAGTGTATTTTTAGGAATGACAATGTTTTATGTTTTCTTTATCTTTCTTATCCATTATTGGTTAGTGTACACAAAATATTAAGCTTCGATGAGTGAGACACCCACCGATAAAAAAAACTACAAGCTAATAAAAGCTGGCATTTGTTATTTGCCAATAGAATATCACTATTCTTCTGTGTTATTTTTATGAAAAGGTACAGATCATTTTGAGTTTATTCAACATTAATTAGGTTAGTGTATATTCGTTTAAGTGTATTGGTTTTATGATGCTGGTTCGGCTGGTTGAAAACCAAGCCTTGGCGACTAACGGGATGGGGCAGTTGGCACTCACGAAAAAACGAAATAACCAACGCAGGCGAAGTAGAATTGTTTACTTGGGAAAAATTAGATGCAGTAAAAGAAGTAAAGAAAGTGTTTGGGTTGAAATAAGAAGCTTCCCTAACTTCCTTCAAAGGAGGTACTTTAAAAACCACAAGTTCAAAAGACTTGTGGTTTTTTGATTTAGAAAATCTATCACAAAACAATCTACCCATCTAATCTCCTAATCCATTAATAAAAACTTATTTTTGCACCGTGAAAGAATTTAGACACCAACATAAGCGCCCAAAGAAAAATACCCTAGTAGTAGGCAGAACAGCAATTATAGCTGCAATGAAAGAGGGCAAACAACTAGACAGAATTTACATGCAAACCGCAGTGCATGGCGAAACTATTGATGAAATAAGGTTATTAGCAGAACGCTATATGATTCCTATAAACAAAGTGCCAGTAGAAAAACTGAACAACTTTAATGTGAGTAATCATGAAGGTTGTATAGCACAAATAAGTAAAATTCAGTATCAAGATTTGCAAGATGTAATATCATTTGTAGTGGAAAAAGGTGAAGTGCCTTTGTTTATTATTTTGGATGGTATTACGGATATTAGAAATATTGGTGCCATTGCAAGAAGTGCTTTTTGCTTTGGTGTTAATGCTATTATTATTCCGGATAAAGGGGTGGGCTCTTTAAACGAAGATGCTATTCTTACCAGTGCAGGTGCATTAGAGCAAATAGCAGTGTGCCGTGTAAATAGTTTGATGAAAGCGGTAGATGATTTGCACATGAATGGCATAAAAGTTTTTGCTAGTGTAATGGGTGCTACCACAAAATCATATCAATGTAATTTTGCTGAACCCACAGCAATAGTAATGGGAGCAGAGGAAAAAGGAATTTACCCAGCACTTATGAAAGTATGTGATGAAAAATTTGCAATACCAATGACGGGTGATTTTGATTCGTTAAATGTGAGTGTGGCTACAGGGATTATTTTGTATGAGGCGGCTAAGCAACGTCTACAATAATGAATAAAAAGTTATTTTAAAGACAAAGCCACTTTTATTATTGAGTGGCTTTGTCTTTTGTATTATGTACCCCAGTTTATAAATGGCAACTTCCTTTTACTGTTTACATTCCAAAGGCCAATTTGAATTCCTTTAAGATGTTTGCATACATTTATTAACCCTATTTGTATTCCTATACATTTTGTAGTAGTGTTCCTTATTCCAGCTATAGATATGCCTTTTACACTTTGAAAATAATTTTCAAAACCACTAATTTGAATTCCATTTGCTTCATCACTTTCACAACTTCCACCATTTAAAAATAAACCATTTAATTTTCTTGCTTGCATAACGCCTCCTATACTCATACTTAATCCATTAATCGTTGTCCTACCTTCAAATATCATGCTATCAGAAAGCATTGCAGTATTTATATTTTCTGTAATTGAAAATATCCTAATAATAGTTCCAAACATTGTTAATCCATCTAGGTTAAGATTAAGCCCATTTATTTTTTGTTTATTTTCTGAAAATATGTTGCCGGTAAACATTAGTCCAAGAGAAATTCCATTTATTTGTTTTGCTTTTATTTCACTGAGCCAAATGAAATTCCTAATCTTAAAATTGCTTGTATCTACTACGTATAAATTATTAAACTTTTTATTTTCCTCAATATTAACATAGCGATACTCCATACCTTGTGCAGTAGCAGATACAATCACTTTGTATTTAATGGAGTCTTCTATTATTGTATCTATTTTAAATTGGTTAAGTTTGTTTTCTTTTAAAAATTCATGAGTGTAATTTTTCATGCTTACATTTTCAAATAAACCTAAACTTCTATCTGCTATTAGTTTTATGGTCTTTATTTTATTGGGTGTTGTAGTGATAGTGTCATAGTGCTGATGATTTAATATTGCTATTGATTGATCTAAATGGGTTACAAACGAAAAACTATCTTTTGTAATTTTAAATATTATTGCTTCATATGTCATACCATCTTTCATAACTAAATTGTAATTGACATTTTCAAATAAGTAGTATAATTTTTGTCCAGGTATTAAAGAGTCTTTAATTTTTGATTTTTTTGCAGTTGAACAAGTAAATTTTAATACCCAATTAGTATCTGTTTGTGCATTACATTTAATTGTTACTAATAAAATGAATAAAATAATAAATGTCTGTTTGTAGTTAATTGTATTTCTCATATAGTTTAATTTTTAGTAAAAGTATATGAGCAAATGAGCGTATTAAAATTGATAAAAAGGTTGATTTTTTATTTTTTGCATTTAGCAAGTTCTTTAAATAAAACAAATGGTTAAACTTTTGGTATTTGCATATTTTAATTTCAAAAATGAATAAATTTGCAATAATTGCAAAACATACTTTTGCTATTATTGAAAAATGCAATAAATATGAGTGATAATATTCAACAAAATATATTCAGTAGCATAAAAGCCATCTTACCAGCTAATCTTTCTTTGGTAGATGAAGTGGCGGATTTATTAGGCATGAGCATAGATAGTGCATACAGGCGCATACGAAACGAAAAGTCATTATCTATAGAAGAAGTGGTATTGCTTTGTAAAAAGTATAATCTTTCTTTAGATGCGCAAATGCATCTGGATAATAACAGTGTAATTTTTTTAAATACAAAAACTAATAAAGCGGATATAAGTTTTACGCATCACTTAAAAAATGTATTACTTCAAATACAGCAACTTGCAAATACTCCCAATAGCTTGATGCATTATTTTGCAAAAGATGTACCATTGTTTCATTATTTTCAGTTTAATGAATTAGCTGCGTTTAAATTTTATGCTTGGAAAAATACTATTTTGAAAAGTAGTGGTAGTCCAAAAAAGTTTGCTTTAAGAGAAGCTATAAGTAAAGAGAATAAACAACTTTGTAAAAATATAATGGATGCATACATTGCTTTTGATTCTAATGAGATATGGAGTTTAGAAACAATAAATAGCACCATAAGGCAAATTGAATATTGCAAAGAAGCCATGTTGTTTGAAGATGAAGGTGATGTGAGTTTATTGTTTGCACAACTAAATGAACTGGTGGCTCACATAGAAATGCAATGCAATACAGGCAAGAAAAGTAGTAAACTTAATACAAAGCAAACTGGAACAGAAGGTAAATTAAAAGTGTATTACAATCCAGTAGTATTAGGAGACAATATGATTTTAATGGAAATAAATGGTATGCAAAAAGTATACTTAAATCATTCTATTTTGAATTATATTTATACTGTAGATGAAGTGTTTTGTAATAATGCAAAGGAATCATTGCAAACCATTTTGCAGCATTCTACCTTGATAAGTGAAAGTGGTAGTAAGGAAAGAAATAAATACTTTAACGCTTTGAGAAAAGAAATAGCACAATACAATAAATAAACTATTAAAACTTTGAAAGAAAAAAACGACTTTAATGATGTAGAAAGTTCCCAAGTCCCTCCTTCGGGGGGATTTAGGGGGGCGTTAATAGAGTGCCCACGTGATGCCATGCAAGGCTGGCCTCATCTTATTCCTACCGAAAAGAAAATACAGTACTTAAATGCATTGTTGCAATGTGGTTTTAATACTTTAGATTTTGGGAGTTTTGTTTCGCCAAAAGCTATCCCACAAATGGCAGATACGGCAAAAGTAATTGCAGGTTTGGAATTAGGCAGTACCAATACTAAACTACTAGCTATTATTGCCAATGAAAGAGGAGCAGCTGATGCGGTTTGTTACGATCAAATTTCTTATCTAGGATTTCCATTTTCTATTTCAGAAACCTTTCAACAACGTAATACAAATTCTTCTGTAGACGAGTCGTTGAAAAGGGTGGAGGACATACAAGAGCTTTGTGTAAAAAATAAAAAGGAATTGGTTGTGTATATTTCTATGGGTTTTGGAAACCCTTATGGTGATTTGTATAATGAAGAAATTGTAATGCATCGTACAAAACAAATAACCGAACTTGGTGTAAAAATAATTTCTATTGCAGATACTGTAGGCCTTGCTACAGCTAATGAAGTGAGTATGTTAATGAAAAATATTATTCCAGCATTTTCAAATATTGAAGTTGGCGTTCATTTACATTCTTCACCTAATGATAGAGAAGCAAAGATAGAAGCTGCTCTAAGCGCTGGTTGTATGAGATTTGATGCTGCTATAAAAGGTATTGGTGGCTGCCCCATGGCAGGGAATGAGTTGGTAGGTAATATGGATACAGAAGTAATGCTCAATTATTTTGAAAGTAAAGGATATCAATTGGGTATTGATAAAGTAGCTTTGCATAAATGTAGTTTGATGGCTAATGAGATTTTTATTTAGTACTGAAAATATATTTAGCCGAAAAGGCGATAAGGCGTTTTATGTAAAAAGGTGGGGTTTAAAATGCTTTGCATTTGGAATAAACTTAATCCTAACCAATTTTTATCAAAATAAGGTAATAAGGTTAGTTTTAAATTGATTGAATGTTATTCTACTAAGGTTGAAAACCATCAGAAATAGTTTCTACTTGTTGTTAAGTTTTGAATATAAGATATCTTAAAATCTTAGTAGAATTTAACTATAAGTAAAACAAGCCACATTACTTTTATATAAAACATAAATAATAAAAACTCTGTAAATAGTTAAATTTTTTTAACTCAAACAGCTTTTTAAAATAGCTTCATTTTGTAATAATGATTTGAGTTTATCAAAATCTTAAATCAACAATCTTAAATCTTAAATTTCTTATGCAATTCCGTTCCGAATTTACCCCCAAACCTTTTTCAATAAAAATGAAGCATACCGATAAGCTGCTATTGGTGGGCTCTTGTTTTACAGAACAAATAGGAAAGAAACTTGCTGCGCATAAGTTTGATGTGTTGGAAAATCCCAATGGTATTTTGTTTAACCCAATGAGTATTGCTAAAGCAGTAATGAGTTATGCAAATGGTAAATTATTTGTAGAAGATGAATTGTTTTACTACAATGAACTTTGGGCAAGTAGAGAGCATCATACACAGTTTTCAAATATTGAAAAAGCGGATGCACTTAAATGTATTAATGAATCACAAACTGCAGCAATTGATTTTATAAAAAGTACCAATTGGATTTTACTTACCCTTGGCTCAGCATTTGTGTATGAATGGAAAGATATTACTGATAAAAGCAATTACGAAAATGTAGCTGCTAATTGCCATAAAATACCTACAGATAAATTTAATAGGCGATTAACAGAACCTGAAGAAATAAAAGTCATTCTCCAGAAAATGGAAACCGTTGTAAGAGCAATAAATCCAACTGTAAAATTTATATACACCATAAGCCCTGTGCGCCACCTGCGTGAGGGATTTATAGAAAATAATCAAAGTAAAGCAGCGCTTATACAAGCTGTGCATGCACTTACAAACGATACCAATGTTTTTTATTTTCCTGCGTATGAATTGGTGATAGACGATTTGAGAGATTATCGTTTTTTTGCAGAAGATCTTGTTCATCCTAATTATGCTGCTACTAATTATGTATGGGAAAAATTTGTGCCAACTGTCATTGATGAAGTTTCTCAGCAATTAATGGAGAAGATAAATGAGATAAATGCAGCCATGAGCCATAAAGCTTTTAATCCTTCGTCTGAAGCGCATAAAAATTTTTTATCTAATTTTTAT
>JAYVID010000224.1:0-5351 GCA_043770525.1 Ferruginibacter sp. | reverse complement strand
AAACCACTGCTCTTTATTTTTAAACAACACATTAAAAGTAGTAAGTGAACCATAGCAACGAGTAATGTATTGTTGTATGTTTACTTTTTCTTCATCAGTAAGCTTTTTGTGACTATTTATATTTTGCTCAAGCACACGAAGCCTATCTCTAAGCATTACTATTTTATGAAAAAAATCTGTAATTGGAATTTCTTTTGGCTTTAATGTTTTATCAGCCGCCTGCAGCAGCATTGTACCACCAAGCCACTTATCACCTAAAGTTACATTTTCTGTAATACCTCCCCATAGGTTTAATATTTTAAGCAAAGATTTTTCTACTTCAGATGTTGTCTCAATTTCTGTAGTTACATTTTCTGGGATAATTTCTTCAAGTTTACTATCATCCTTATCTATTTCTTTTATACCACTATTTATAAATGAAATGATGTATGTAGCATACTTTATACCTACAATTACGCCAGGGCCATGTAAGGTATGCTGTAATCTAGTACCTACACCAAGAGTTAGTTGATCCATAAAAAATGTTTAATGCAAATATATGGGTTTGCCTTTTTTTCCGCTACTTTTGCAGCCAACAAAAAAAACATTACAATGGCAACTACAACAGATATACGTTCTGGCCTCATCATTAAAGTTGACGGAAGTTTATATTCAGTAATAGAATTTGGGCAAAATAAGACTGCTCGTTCCGCTGCAAAAGTGTGGGCAAAATTAAAAGGGGTAGATAATAACCGTACCATAGAACAAACATGGAACTCTGGCGAAACAATTTATCCAGTTCGGGTAGAAAGAAAACCTTATACTTATTTATATAAGGATGATACTGGCTATAGCTTTATGGATGTAGAAACTTTTGAGCAGATAACAGTAGCAGAAACTATGGTAGATGCTCCTAGGTTTTTAAAAGATGGGCAAGAAGTTACTGTAGCTATAAATGGAGATACAGATTTGCCAATGTCTGTAGAATTGCCAGACAAAATTGTACTAATGGTAACTTATAGTGAGCCTGGCATGAGAGGTGATACAGCTACAAAAACATTAAAACCATGTACGGTAGAAACTGGAGCAACAGTAAACGTTCCACTTTTTGTAAACGAAGGGGAATTGATAAGAATTTTAGCTAAAACGGGGGAATATGTAGAAAGGGTGAAAAGCTAGAAGTTAGAGATAAGATTATTAGATTTAAGACACTAGACAAATACAAATAAAGGATAATGATGAAAATTGTTACCCTTTATTTTTTGCCATTTTTTGATGATTTTTGAGCAATTTTGTTCACTTTTTGGCAAAAAATGTTCCTTTTAAGCAATTTTAAGCAAATATTAGTTTCTTTTTTATTTGTTCATTTCCCTACCTTAGCGTTCCAAAAATATTGCATTAACCATTTAATAAACTAACATGGACATTAAGCAAATACAAGAGCTTGTAAAGCTCATTAACAAAACTTCGATAGGTGAAATAACTATTGAAGAAGATGGTACAAAAATTACTATCAAACAAAAGAAGGATCCTTCTCAAAAAATTTACACACAATCTGCAGCCCCTAGTTATAGTCCTCCACCTGCTCAAATTTCAACACCTGTTCAAGTTGCAGCACCTGCGAATACACCTCTTAATGCACCAAAGGCTGATAACTATATAACGATAAAAAGCCCAATGATAGGCACTTTTTACCGCTCAGCAGGGCCAGATAAGCCTTTGTTTGTAAATGTAGGCGATGAAATAGGAACTGGCAAAGTAGTTTGCATTATAGAAGCTATGAAATTGTTTAATGAAATAGAAAGTGAAATAAAAGGTACGATTGTAAAAGTATTGGTAGATGATGCTAGCCCAGTGGAGTTTGATCAGCCGTTGTTTTTGGTAGAACCGATGTAAAAATTTGCAAAAGTGCAAATGTGCAAATAGTAAATCGCATTCAAAAATGAGATCGCATTCCTAAATAAAATAAATCTTTAAATGAAATAAATTTTATGCGAACTGAACTTATAGAAAATAATCCTTTATTAAAATTATCTATAGCTTTCTCACTCGAAATTATTTCTTATTGCGAAATATTAAATTTAGAGAAAAAATATATTATTGCGAAACAATTGTTACGCTCTGCAACCTCAATTGGAGCTAATGCAATGGAAGCCCAAAACCCTGAAAGTAAAGCTGACTTTATACATAAAATAAAGATTGCTGCTAAAGAGGCAGGTGAAACACAATATTGGTTGATACTTTGTGAAAATGCACAAGGATATCCAAAGCCAAATCACCTATTGAACAAACTGGAAGAACTAAATAGAATTTTAGGAAGCATAATTTCCACAGCTAAACGAAAAACACCGCTTAGTTATATTCTAAGTTTTTTTATTTTTTAAAAAATTAAAACAGTGGCATATTAGTGAATATCCTTTGTGTGAATATTTGCACATTTGCACTTTTGCATATTTGCCCATTTTTTACTGATGTTTAAAAAAATATTAATAGCAAACCGAGGAGAAATTGCCCTACGTGTAATACGCACTTGTAGAGAAATGGGCATAAAAACAGTAGCTGTATACTCTACTGCTGATAAAGATAGCCTACATGTAAAATTTGCAGATGAAGCAGTATGTATAGGCAAGCCAGCTAGTATGGACAGCTATCTTAATATACCACATATTATAGCTGCTTGCGAAATTACCAATGCAGATGCCATACACCCAGGCTATGGTTTTTTGGCAGAGAATAGCAAGTTTGCAAAAATTTGTGAAGACCACGGCATAAAGTTTATAGGCCCCACTCCTGATATGATAAATGCTATGGGTGATAAAATTACAGCAAAAGCTACAATGATTGCAGCGGGTGTGCCTGTAGTGCCAGGAGTAGAAGGATTATTGAGAGATGCTGAACATGCAAGAGTAGCTGCAAAAGAAATAGGCTACCCCGTTATAATAAAAGCTACAGCAGGCGGAGGTGGTAAAGGTATGCGCCTTGTATGGGAAGAAAGTGAAATAGAAAAAAACTTTGACAATGCAAAAACAGAAGCAGCTGCATCGTTTAAAAATGATGGGTTGTACATGGAAAAATATATTGAGGAACCACGCCATATAGAAATACAAGTGGTGGGAGATCAATATGGCAATGCTTGTCATTTAAGTGAAAGAGATTGCTCCATACAGCGTCGTCATCAAAAATTAGTAGAGGAAAGTCCCTCTCCTTTTATGACAGATGAACTACGTGAGCGTATGGGAGATGCCGCAGTAAAAGCAGCTAAATGCATTAACTACGAAGGCGTTGGTACCATAGAGTTTTTGGTAGATAAGCATCGCAATTTTTACTTTATGGAAATGAATACTCGTATACAAGTAGAACATTGTGTAACAGAGGAAGTAATAAACTACGATCTTATAAAAGAGCAAATAAAAGTAGCAGCTGGCGAAAAAGTAAGTGGAAGAAATTATTATCCACAAATGCATGCTATAGAGTGTAGAATAAATGCAGAAGACCCATACAATGATTTTAGACCATCACCAGGAAAAATAACAGTACTACACCAACCCGGTGGGCATGGTGTTAGAATAGATAGTCATGTATATGCAGGTTACACCATACCACCTTATTATGATAGTATGATAGCTAAATTAATTACCGTTGCTCAAACCCGTGAAGAGGCTATAAACACAATGTTTAGAGCATTGAGCGAATACGTAATTGAAGGTGTAAAAACTACCATTCCTTTTCATTTGCAACTCATGCAAAACGAAGATTTTAAAAGTGGTAATTTTACAACAAAATTTTTGGAAAGTTTTACAATGAAATAAACATTTTTAATAAATATTTTTAGAGAAAGACTGCCGATTTGGTGGTCTTTCTTATTCACAAAATTTTTAAATAAATACAATAACCTTTCAGAAAAATTTTATTGATTGTTTTAATTATATTTGGTAATTGAGGGAAGCAGTTATTTACAAAATTTTATTACTTTTAAGTCATTATTTTGTTTATGGCTTAAATTATTTTTAAAACTAAATTTTCTTAATCTATTAAAGAAAATACATTTTTACATCAGAGAAATTTGATAAAAAACCTAAACAAAATTAACTTTATGAATAATAAATACTTTGTACTTCTCTTACTGTGTATTATCAGTTTTAGTGCTTTTGCACAACCTACCGTTTTATATAGTTCCATCAATACTACATCAAGAGTTGCTATGGCAGACTTGGGGCTTTTTAAGCAAGGGCGTATGCAAGCTAACCAAAGTGGGTACCAGCGTTGGGCTTTTCATGTAGGCACAGTAGCAAGCCCTGATTATGTTCAAAACTGGCGAGTGGGTTCTATTCCTAATGTATTATCGTATGGGAATTTTATACCGGCAGGTTTTTCTAATGGTGCAAATTATTTTACTGCTGGTGCAGGATTAGATGGGGAACTAAATGCTGTAGTAAGTGGAAATTATTACACATTTAATATTATGAAAAATGCTACATCTTCAAGCAATATGGAGTTGTTAGAAACTAATTTTAACCCAACTGAAATAAGTTCAATTGCTCAAAGTCCTTTAGCAGCAAGTGTAATAGCCAACACTTCTGTAGCTGTAACTATAAATATGGCTAATGCACTTGCCATGGGAGAATATGTATATTTAAGATATAGTATTGATGGATTTGTAACTTCATCAATTATACAAGCAAGTTTTACAGGCAGTGTAAGTACTATAAATATTCCCTGTCAAGTTGCTGGAACTTCAGTTTCGTACTATGTTTTTTCATCTAACGAAACACTTGCCGGCTTAAATTCAGATTTAATTACTTTTGGAAATAACTGTTACGATTTGGCAACACTCAATATTAAAAACAATGGAGGGCCAAATTACAACTATACCGTTTCTGCACCAGCTCCAAATACTATTTCTTACACAGGCACTCCATATTGTAGCAATGCTGGTACAGCAAATGTTACTAATACAGGCACTATAGGTGGCGTATATTCTTCAACTGCGGGGCTTTCATTAAATGCTGCAACTGGTGCTATAAATTTGGCTAGCTCTACCCCGGGTATTTACGCAGTTAACTATACAACTGCCCCTACTGGTAGTTGTGCAATGTATATGTCTACAACAAATATTTCTATTACAGCTGCGCCAAGTGCAACAATAAGTTATGCTGCATCACCATATTGCAGTAATGTAGCAACAGCAACGGTTACAAGAATTGGAACAATAGGTGGAGTTTATTCATCAACAACTGGCTTATCTTTAAATGCTACAACAGGAGCAATAAACATTGCTACAAGTACTGCAGGCACTTACACTGTAACTTATACAATTGCAGCAGCGGGAGGTTGCGCTATATTTACTACAACGGCAGCAATAACTATTACTG
>JAYVID010000223.1:0-5821 GCA_043770525.1 Ferruginibacter sp. | reverse complement strand
TTAAAACCAAATTGTTCTTGTGAAGCACCAGCTGGAAATTCCTGATTTCCTGTAACACCCCATGAAGCTCTCAAAGCTAAATTAGAAAATAATTTACTTCCCTTCATGAAATCTTCGCTGCTTATATTCCATTTAGCAGCAACAGATGGGAAATAACCATATTTATTATTCTTACCAAATTTACTTGATCCATCTGCTCTTACTGTTGCTGTAAATAAATATTTATCACTATAGTTAAGTATTGCTCTACCAAAATAAGATTGTAATTCAGTTGTAGGATTTACAAAAGTACTTGGTGGAGTTTGTATATTACCATTAGCTAAGATATCTGTGTATTTTATGTTAATGATTGATGATTGAGTAATGTTTGTATTAAAACCTGCTGCTGAGAAAGTAGAACCAGAATAATCTGTTTTCCAGTATTCAAAACCACCCAAAGCATTTAGACTCAATTTTGATGTAATATTAGCGTTGTAGTTTAACGTATGTGTAATGGTTTGTGAATTAAGTTTAGCAAATGATTTAGTACCAGTTCCCAAACCAGAAAGACCAGGGTAACCTTGTATCCAGCCATCAACATTTGTATTTCTTTCTCCAGAACCATTGTTTACTGCAAATAAGAATTTGTAGTCTAAATTTTCCGTTATTTTATAGCTTGCAGAAATATCAGCAAGTATAGAATTTACTTTAGCTACATCAGAGTATGCTTTTAGTAAAGCCAATGGATTACCAGAACCAGTACCAGTAATAAAATTACCACTGTTATCAGTATAAGCTTCAGTTGGATTCCAACTTAACGCTGCTGTTAGTAAATTTCCTGTAGAACCGGCATTATTACTTGCATTTACAATGTTTTCTTTAGTATTGCCAGCTCTTAAATTAAAATCTAAGGTTAGTTTTTTATCTAAAAATTTAAATTGACCACCAAAAGAACCTAAATATTTTTCAAGGCTTGAGTTTTTTATAAATCCACGTGCTCTAGAAGCTAAAAAAGATGCCCTTATTTTTCCATTTTCGTTTCCTGAGCTTAATGCTAAGTTGTAGTCAGACGACAAATTGCTTTGTGTAATATCATCCAACGCATTTATTGATTGTCCTTTATCTAAAGTTGCAGGTTGATTGTATTTTTTCAAAGCTTCTCTAAACTGAGTAGAATTTAATATTTCATACTTCTTCATATAGCCTGCAGAAGTACCAAAACTAGTACCAAATTCAACTTTTGTACCACTAGCATTTCCCTTTTTGCTTGTAATAACGATAACACCATTTGCGCCACGAGAACCATAAATAGCAGCAGAAGATGCGTCTTTTAATACATCAATTTGAGCAATATCATTTGGGTTAATGTACAATAACGGATTTGTTTCAGGTGTAGTACCAAATCCACCAAGTGATAAACTTGGTCTAGCTGTTCTTCCATCTAAAGGAATACCATCAACAACGTACAATGGATTGTTAACTGCTCGTATGGAGTTATTACCTCTAATTTTTATAGTAGTAGCAACACCAGGTTGACCACTATTAGAAGTAATTTCTAACCCTGATACTTTATTTTGTAATAACTGATCGGGTGATGTAACAAAACCTTGGTTAAAATCTTTTGCTTTAACAGATGCTACTGCACCGGTTAAATCTTTTTTCTTTGAAGTTGCATAACCAATGTTAACTACAACCTCTGCCAATCCTTCATTTGCATTTGCTTTTAATGCAGCGTTTGCGGTGTTATCACTACCAATAGTTACTTCTTCAGTGGTATAACCCACAGATGATATAACTAATTTTTTAACAGCATCGGATACTTCGATAACGAAATTTCCTTCAGCTGTTGTTCGAGTTCCTTTTGTAGAACCCTTAGCAATTACAGATGCCCCACTTATAGGAGAACCATCTTTGTCGCTTGTAACTTTTCCTGTAACTGTTTTTAACTGCGCATTTACTAAAAATGGCAGAACAATTAGGATTGCGGCGTATTTCAGCCTTCTTGCAATTAATCGTACATTCATATAATTTTGTTTTTTGATTTGGTACTTTAAATGTAAAGCGTTTTTTTTGGATTAAATTAATGTTAAAAAATTACATAAGGTGCAAACGTTTGCACAATTGTTTGCGGGGGAAAAAACTATTACTTTGTGACATAAATTATACAATATGGAAGTGATTACGCTCAAAAGAATTTCAGAAGTGTTAGGGTTAAGTATCTCTACCATTTCACGGGCTTTAAAAAACCACCCTGATATTTCTGTTGCTACAAAAAAAAGAGTGAATGAATTAGCTAATACCTTGGAGTATGAGCCTAATATGAATGCCATAAGTTTGAGGTCTAAAACAAATAGAGTTTTTGGGTTAATTGTGCCCACTATTTCTGGTTTTTTTTACGACTCTTTTATTTCTGCTATAGAGCAAGAGTGTAGAAAAAATGAATACAGTTTAATGATATTACAATCTAGCAACGATGCAGAGATAGAAAAAAATAGTTTGCGTATTTGTAGGCAAAACAGGGTGTCGGGTGTGTTTGTTTGCCTATCTACACAAACCATATCTATGGATGCTTTTGATAAAATTAAAGAAGCAGATATACCATTGGTATTTTTTGATAAAGTGCCCGAGGGTAGTAATTATAATAAAATTTGTATTGCAGATGAGCATGCAGCTAAACTTGCAGCAGAACTGCTTCTTCAAAAAAATAAAAAAAATATTTTAGCAATTTTTGGCAATCAAAATTTATCCATTACTCGTACAAGATTTACTGCTTTTCAAAAAATAATTTCTTTGCAAAAAGAAGCTAGCATGAATACTAAATATTGCAACGATTCTGATGCTGCTAAAGTAGTAACAAAACAATTTTTTGTAAAACCCAAAAAAATTGATGCCATTTTTTGTATGAGCGATGAAATATTGATAGGGGTAATGAAATGCCTGCAAGAATTAAAAATTAATATTCCAGAGCAGGTAGGGGTTATTGCATTAAGTGATGGGTTTTTGCCAAAAATTTACACGCCAGAAATTACTTACATTGAAACAAGTGGGTACAAGCTGGGTAAATTGGCTTTTACCAAAATGTTACATTGTATAAATGGAAACAATGATGTAGAGGAAATGTTTATTACCGCACCGCTGGTAAAAGGAAAATCGTTGTAAGTGTTTTTGCAATAAAGTGTACAAAATAGGTTTTAATATCTGTTATAAAAATTTGATGCAAATCTTTTTTAACGCAAAGGTTTTCTCAGCGAACCCTGCGGTTCTTTGTGTACTTTGCGATAGACAGAAAGATTTATTGGACTCTTTTTAATTTATTAATTGCTATAAAAATACTACAAAGTTTTTTTGTAATTGTATAACAACAAGTGCAGTAATTGCTGTAAGAAAATAATAAAAACTGCTTTGGTAAATTAGGGATTAGCTTACATACAAAAAACAAGATTCATTTCAGCATGTAAAATTTTCAAATTAAATACTTCATTAAAATAGAAGTAAATATTTTCTTTCAAAAAAAATAAAATATTTTAATCGTTTTGAATCTCAAAATCGTTTATGGCAAAAATAAACGTCATGAATTCAAAAACAACCACACAAAAAGTACTAAACTTTTCAAGCATATTTTTTTTATTTGCTATTGTTTTTTCAAGTTGCAAAAAAAATAAAACAGATACAATTGTAGCCCTTCCTCCTCCAATTATTTCTGTAGAAAAACCGAATGTAGTTTTTTACGGCCTCACCGATAACAACCAATTAATAAAGTACAATTCAAGAACGGCAGAAACACCTAATGCTCCTATTTCTATAAATGGATTGCAGGTTAGTGAAAAAATAATGAGTATCGATTTCAGACCTGCTAATGGACAATTATACGGGCTTGGAAGCAGTAGTAGATTATACCAAATAAATTTAAATACTGGCAATGCAACAGGCATTGGGGCTACTAGTTTTTTGCCAGTATTAAATGGTACCATTGCAAGCATAGATTTTAACCCAACTGTAGATAGGGTAAGGCTTGTAACAAACCAAGGGCAAAACCTTAGGCTACATCCAGAAACAGGAATGGTAGCTGCTACAGATTTAAATATAAATGGAATTTTAAATCCCACTATAACTTCTATTGCTTATACAAATAGCATTGCAGGTGCAACCACTACCGATTTATTTGATATTGATTTTACTTCAAAAAAATTGTACAAACAATTGCCTCCTAATGAAGGTAGCTTAGTAGAAGTAGGTACTTTAAATATAAACTTTACGGGCAAAGCTGGTTTTGATATTACGCCAGATAATAGTGTAGCATTAGGTACATTTGTAATAGATGGTACAACAAAATTATACAGTATCAACGCTACGGATGCTAATACAACTTTCTTATCAAATATTGCTGCACCAATAATTGATATTGCTATACCAACCAATGAAGTAGCTTATGCCATTAGTGAAGCAGGAATGTTTCAAATATTTAATCCTACTTCACCGAGCAACCATATAAATAAGTCTATTACAGGTTTGCTTGCAGGTGAATCAATTTTAGGAATAGATTTTAGACCAATGAATGGACAATTATATGGTCTTGCTAGTACTACATCTGGTGCTGCTAGAATGATAACTTTTAACCTAGCTACGGGAGCTGTAAGCCCAGTAGGGGTAGGGTTTAGCATAACAAATAATACTACTGCTATTGGGTTTGATTTTAACCCAACTGTAGATAGAATAAGAGTGGTGACAAATCAAGGGCAAAACCTACGACTAAACCCAATGGATGGTACAATTGCAGGTACAGATGCTATACTAAATCCTGGTACACCCACTATAAATGGTGCTGCATACACCAACAATTTTGCAGGTAGTACGGCCACTACATTATTTGTTTTAGATGCTACAAAATTATATATTCAATCACCACCTAATGCAGGTACGCTTATGCCAGTGGGTAATTTAGGGTTTATAGCAGATTCTCAAAATGGTTTTGATATTGGTGGCAGAACCAACAATGCCTTTGCAATTTTTGGAGTAGGCGGTATCAATAAATTATACACAATAAATACCACTACAGGCGCAGCTACAAGTGTGGTAGATTATCCAAATAAAGTAGTTGCTATGGCAGTTGGTTTAGGGTTTTAATTTTTTTAATTTTTATAAAAAATAAAAGTGACTATTTTTTGAGACAGCCTCTTTTGTTTTAAATTGCTGCATTGGCAAATTTTATAAATAGCTTCAGCTTTTTAATATGATTTGTAATTAATTAATAATTTTGCAACTTCAAAATGTGTATATGAAAAAATATTTTATTAGTTTGTTGTTTGCTTACATTACAAATACAAGTTTTTGCCAAAAAAATAATGATACTACTTTAATACGATTATTATTAGAAAAAGAATCTGCAACTTGGCGTTCTGGAGATTTAAAAGCACATGCAAGCTGCTGGAAAATACAACCCTATAGTAAAATAACAGTTTATACTTTGGATAACAAAGTAATAGATGTGCCCCCAAGTTTCATCATTAATCCTCCAAAAGATATTGCAGGCAAAGGAGGGTTTTCTAAAAATACTAATTATAGGTATTGCATTAATAAAAACATTGCTTGGGTAAGTCATAATGAAGAATCTGAATTGCCAGATGGTAGTATTAATTATTCATTTGAAAATAGAATACTCGAAAAATTTAATGACCAGTGGAAATTAGTAAGCCAAACAATTCATAATTATATCCCTTCACGAGGGATTAAATTATAAAGTTTATCATTAGTGTCCTAATATAATCAGAACATTTTTAATTGGTTATGAGATGGTTCTTTGACATATTGTATTAAAGCGTCCTCAAACAGTTGTTTTAAAGGT
>JAYVID010000222.1:0-10187 GCA_043770525.1 Ferruginibacter sp. | reverse complement strand
TGGGATAAATTACATGTGAACCTGTTATAGTATTATTTTTATCCACACCATCTGCATGAATAGAAATGAAATAATCAGCTTTATTTATGTTTGCCAAATTAATTCTATCAGTTCTTGTTTTTTCATTATCATTTCCTACTATCACTTTGCTTGATCGTGTTATGAAACATGAAAACCCTATATTTCCAAGTAATTCCTTTAACTTTATGCTTACATCAAAAACCAATCCCCTTTCATTATGTTCTTGGTCTTCTTTTTTACTTACAATCCAAGCATCTGGCTCATTCAGAACATAAGGTGGTAATTTAGTAATATCATTAACTACTGTTATAAATTTATTTTCAGAATCTACTAGTGGATTCCCGTTTATATCTTTAATCTTATGTGTATAAACAAAACAAGAAGCACCTGTACTACCTTTTGTATAACCATGACCTGGATCCATAACAATCTTTACTTTACCATATTTCTCTACTTTTATTGGAGTAACATCAACTTTATTATCTGTTTTTTTTGTACAAGTAAAATCAAATTCATCAGTTTCAGCCGAAAGACCATCGCAAGTAATAGTTGCAATAAATTCAAAGTCTCCTTCAAACCAAGTTTTAGAAAATTTTTTATCTTTTGAAAATGAAACAATGGTGTTTGTAATACCATTTGCATTTATTTTTATTTTTGTTTTGGGAATAGCAGTCTGACTTCCAAAAAATTCATTTTCGCCTAAATAAATAGTAGCATTCTCATTAAGTAAATTTGATGCAGTTATTTTAAAAGTTAAATTAAAATTTAAATTATCAACTGTGCAAGAAACGTATTCTATTTCTATTTTTTTGTTTACATTATTTTTTTGTAAATCCCAATTTGGGTGAAAAATACTATTTTCTCCAAATGGACTTCCTTTCCAAAATTCATTTTCCATCGTTTACGGATTTATAATTTGCAATGTATCACTACTACCAAAAATATTTGTAGTAGTGCTATTATTTTCAATGTGGTTGCAACAAGGTAAACCCTCTTCTCCTAAAAATGCAGATTTACCTTGTATAATGGCAAGTGATGTTGGTACTCATGTTTCCCATTCCTCTTCCACAATACCTGTTGGGGTTTGCATTTCTTCGGCAATAGATAAATACAAATCGTTCATATCGCCTGCTACTAAATCATTGCCTAGCCAAATATCGCCTGTTTGTAAATAGTAAGCAAATGCTTCGGTAAATTGTTGGCGAATAGGTACTACAACCCTTGCCATACCACTTTGCAAAAATGCTTGAAAAATAGCATCGTCATTTTCCGATTGCATAAGGCTTGCCCAATCGCATTTATCTGCCCAATAATAAGCATAAAATAAATACGACATTATTTGCCAATCAATAGCCTGCTCAAAAAATTTTACTTGGTTGGCATAATTTGTAAATTCTGCCGTTTGGTTTACTTGTGGTATTTGGTACAATTTGCAAGCATCAATTTCGGTATTGTTTTCTTTGCCCTGCACTCTGCAAAATGGTTTCATTATCATTTCTATACAAATACGCTTTAGCTCTTGCTGCTCAATTAATCTATTAAAAGCAGGGTTAGTTTTTTTAGCTTCCTCACCGCTTGAACCTTCGTTATTTGCTTGTTGTGCCAACCAAGCATTGTAATCTGCCAACATACTTTTGTATGCTGTTTGTAATTTTTGGTAACATATTTCTTGCCATTCATCAAACTTTGCAGCAGTAAGTTTACACCTAAGCTCTACAAAAGTGGTGCAACTATTTATTTTTCGGTAATCAAAATTTACATCAATACTGTTGGTATATTTTATAGCAAAAACATCGTTAAAAATACGGCTAACATCTTTCTTTCTGCCATTAGGTAAGCCATCAATTAAAAAACTTAAACTACCTACATCTACTTTAAAATATGCAGAACTACCCGAACTACGAGTATAATTCATATCTACTTTTGTAACAGTATCGTTGGCTTCTTAAAACGGCTCAATACTAATAGTTTCGCTATAACTTTGAGAATTATTATTACTGCCTGAAGGCATTGGTGGCAGTATAGATTTACTTATTACTTTGTTTTCTTCCAAAGGCGTTTCAACCGTTACATTATAATACGTTGCTAAAGTGCTGTAGTTTTCTCTAGTAATATTTTCCTTGCTATCAATTGCAAAATCGGGTAGCGATTTTGGTTTTTCTTTTGGTTGGTTTGGGTTTGGCGTTCCGTTTTTAGGAACATACTTTAAAATGGTTTTGTAAAATGCAGCAGGTTCAGGCACCATAAATTCTACCATTAGTCTTTTGCCATAATTTATTAATCTGTTTTTGTAAATAATATCAATCCATCTGTAAATACCTGTAATGTGTTTATCGCCATTTCTGTTATCAAATCCATGCTTATTACTTTCTTCAAATTCTTTAATAATTTTTGAAGTTCTTTTTTCGGATGTTTTTTGCAACACTCTTTCTAATGCTCTTTTCGTTACATCTTCGGCATACGTTTTTGCTTCGCTATTGGAATATGAGGAAGAATTATTCGTTGCAAAATTTGCAAAAGCGTTTATATTAAATTTGGCATAAGTAACCCCCATTGAGCCACCATAATTACTACTTCTATCTTTCTCAAGCACTGTTGCAACTTCTGTAGATATTTCGTTTCTAGTAGCGGTGGTTACATCAGTTAAATTTTCAATTTCTGTTTCTCTAGTCGTTTCAATGGTGTTTTCTGTTCGTACAAAATTCCTTGTAGCTCTTTCTTTAAATTCTTTAGCCATCACATTTTCTATGTGAGAAACCTCGCCTGGTACATAGCAACAAACTTCTTGTTCTACTCTACGAAAGTCAGCAATGCCAAGGCTTTGCACTCCTTCGGTACTGCCACCACATTCTGCATATTTTTCTCTTTTTAATTGTTCTATTACAGCTTCATTTATTTCAATTTTAATGTCAGTAAGTTTTGAAATCCCTTTTTCTGCTAACGCTGATACGTTTGTTATTACATGGTTTACAATAAGCATTTGTGTAATGCCTTGTCTTACATAACTTGATTGTTGTGTAAAAATTTGATAATACAATTCCTGAAAAAGTTGATTAATCTCTTGCTGCGAAAGTGCACTTACAATTTCTACAGATAAGTTGTAAACTTCTTGGATAGTATTTTTATTTTTAAATACCTTGTTAGCAAAATCGTAAAAAGAGGAATTAACATTTCTAACTTCTTGATAGCTACGATTGGTAGAAAGACTTTCAATTTTGCTTTCAAAAGTTTCTGTTGATTTTTTACTTGTATTGCTTTTAAATGCAGCAGCAGTTTTACTTTCTGTAAAAGTATTATCTATTACAAAACGAATATTTCTTTCATCTAGTTTTAAATGTTCAGGACTTCTAAAAGTTACAAAACTAAATAAGTCTGATTTGATCAGTAATTTATCGGGTGTACCTCTCATATATTTTGGTTTAAATGTTTCAAATTGTTAAGTCTTGCCCAAGTATTGGCACCAACGATTATGTTAGCAATTGCAATGGCTATCCAATTTGTAAAACTATTCCCTTCCAAGGAAATCGAACTATCATTAGAATTCTAAGCCAAAAAGATATAGTTTTTCTTAACTTAAATAGCAACGGTGGTTTTGTAAAGTGAAAACCAACTACTCATTTTAACACCCACACTAAAACTTCACCCCCACACTAGCAATTACGTTCCCAGCTTGTTGGTTTATACCAGCGTATAAGGTTTCAGTATTTTGCAATCTATAAGGTATGTCAAAGTCTTTGGTAATGCGATGCACGTAGGTTAAGTCTACAAAAAAACCTTTGTTTCTATAACCCAAGCCAGTGCTTAAAGTCATTTTGTTTGCTTTTGTTGGAGCTTCTTTATAGGGGTTGCCATAATAGCCAAAACCAACACGGGCCATCAATGTATTAAATTTTACTTCTCCACCAATTCTAGCATTTATATTGCCTTTGTATGTGTCTTTAATAATTCCGTTTAGTTGTTTGTAATATGCTTTATCATCTACTGTTGGTTCTTCAGCATCACTGCCAAATTTACTTCCACTATGCCTTACATATTCAATATCTGCACTTATAAATCCTCTTTGTTTGGTTACATCTTCTACCTCTCTAAATACATAAGAGCCACTAAGCATTACTTTCCAAGGCAAATTTTGTGTATACCTTGCTTCTCCTTTTTTTCCGTTTGTAAATTGGTCTGATGAAGTTTCAAAGCTACCAATTGGGTTTTCAAGTTCTGTTTTAAGATTTGCTTGCCTTGTATCTTTTAAGGACATGTAAGTAGGAGTATGCACAGCTAGCCCAATACGAATATATTCTTTTGGACGAAAAATTAAACCCAACTTAGCATTAAAGCCCAAACCTTTTGTTTGATAATTATCATTATAGGTAAATGATTTAAAATTATTGCTAGTATTATTGGAGGTATCGCTTTCTTTAAAAGTTAAATTACTTTCATAATTCATGATAGGAATACCAATGGCAGCACCCCACAACCATTTTTCACCATCGTTGCCTGCGTAAGCAAAACCCAGTTCATACAAACCACCTTTAGTAGCTTTTGTTACCTCTTGCTTTATAGCTTGCCCCATATCTAAAATATATTCAGGTGCAGCTTTTACAATTAAGTTTGCAGCTACTCTTACAGTATCAATAAGGTATGTAAACAATGCTGGTGCAGAAGTATAAGGTAATATAGAATTGGTGTTTAATGCATTTTGTATAGTGCTTTTAGATCGTACAAATTCTTCTGCAAATTGCTCAGCAAAAGAATTATAATTATTTAACCCCGAGTATGCAACTGTATTATTAAAATTTGCATTTTGAGAAAAAGCAACAGAAAAAGCATTGCTACTTTTTTGATTATAATCACTATTTGGCCTTGCTATTGCAAAACCAGATGTGCCAATACCAAATGAATTTTTGTTTTGTTTAAAATTATTAGTAAGGTAAGATGTAGTTGCTTTATTCATCGAAAAATTTGGAGATAAAACAGCTTCACTTGTTCTATAAAACCCAATACCGGCAGGGTTTACAAAAGTAGCAGTAATATCTCCTCCCAGTGCTCCCATAGCGCCTCCAATTGCTAAACTACGAGCCGTACCGCTTTGTGTAAACCAACTGTATCTTACAGCATCTTCTGGTATTTGTGCATAAGATGTAAAAGGTAAAATAAGGCAAAATATGATTGCAATTTTTCGCATAATAATATCAGTTTACTTTTTAAGTAAAAGCAATTGTAATTTTTTTTAAATACTAAGGAAAATTAACCGCCTCTTCCTGGTCTAGCTACAGGCGTGCCAGTAGATTGAGGACTGCTACCGCCAGAACTGCTGCTTCCGGAACTGCTACTTTGAGTAGGAGTGTAGGTTCTTGTTTCAGTATAAGTTCTATTGTCAGAGCTGGTTCTAGTAGGTCTTGTGTTAATATCGTAATAGCGCCTGCTTGTAGTAGTTTTTACTGTGCCAGCTTTTGTATTGGTGTAAGTGCTTACCGTATTATTGTAAGCGCTAAGATTACCAGTTCTTATAGTGGTATTCTTTGGGTTTACAAATTTTACACCACCTGCATATACTGGGTAAGGATAATAGTAAGGGTTGTAATAATAGCCATAGTTATACCCATAGTTATAAGGACTGTAATTACAATTGTAATCATTGTTATAATCCAATGAGCGCCATCTTTGATTGCGGATAGCCATACGTATTTGTCTGTCTTCGTAATTTTCTTCGTACCTGCCAGCATTACGCTCTTCACGTACTTTTTGTTCTGTTTCTACTTTTGGTTTAGAATAGTAAAGATCATCTGGAGTTTGCCCACTTTTATAAGTAGAACTGCATGATGCTAAAGTTGCAATTGATAATATTAGTAGTAATGTTTTCATAATCGTTTTAATTATAGTATAAAGGTATATGATAAAATCAATATCATTTACATATTAGACGCTTTTAAATAGAAAAATGTTGTTAAAGATCTGCTAATGCTTTTTAAATAAATTTTATAAGTAAAAGGTTGAAAATCGAATTGTTATATGTGAAATAAAGTAAACAAGTTTTACTTATCATTTTATCTATTCACTTTATTAACGGAATTAAATAAATCACTATCTTGGTTACATAATTAAAACGATTGTTTACTAATATATGATGGCATAATGGAGATAGTAAAAAAGTACACTGATATAGAATTAATTAATGCTATTAAATCACCGCATAGTGTTGATTTGGATAGGGCTATAAGGTATATGTACGAAGCTTATTATGATATACTGAAAATATATACTTGCCAAAATAGTGGATCAGATGAAGATGCGCAAGATATTTTTCAAGAGGTGTTGGTTTCATTTATAGATGTAATAAAAAAAGATAAATTTAGAGGCGAAGCCAGTGTAAAAACATTTTTGTACACAGTAAACAGAAATTTATGGCTAAACGAACTTAAAAAACGAGGTAGGTCTGAAAAAAGAGAAACTATTTTTGAAAATCAAAGAGATGAAAAGGTTTTAGATGTATCGCATATAATGGTGCAGAATGAAACAAGAAAAGAAATTATAAGCATTGTAGATGAGTTAGGTGAAAAATGTAAACAGATTTTGCTTGCTTATTATTATGAAAATTTATCGATTAAAGAAATATTGATAAACCAACAATATGAAAGTGAACAAGCTTTGAGAAATAAAAAAAGCAAATGTTTGAAACAATTAGAACAATTATTAACAGCTAATCCAATAATGAAAAAAACTTTAAAAACTGCCTTGCAATATGAATAATAATTACCCAAATACCGATATGTTAATAAATTATATTGACAACAATTTATCGGGTGAAGAAAAAATAAAAGTAGATGCAATGTTGCGAAACAATAGTACTTTAAAAACTGAATTTGATAATCTTGTTTTAGCAAAATCTGCTGTAGCGTATTATGGAGTAAAGCAACAAGTGAAATTGATACATAAAGAAGTAATGGAAAATAATATTGAAACTGAGCCTATAAAAAAAGAACAAGGGGTTGTAAAAACGATTATAAAATGGAGCATGAGAATAGCTGCTTCTTTGTTAATTATAGTGTGTGGCCTTGGTGTATACCAATATGCAACCATAACTCCGGATAAATTATTCAGCGAAAATTATAATGCCTATACAATGAGTGTTACAAGGGGAGATGCTGATGCTACTGCACTTGTAAAAGCTTTTAATGAAAAAGATTATGAAGGAACAATAAAGCAATATGCTGTTTTAAATGATATTCAACAAAAAGAGAATTTTATTGTAGCGCAAGCATATCTTGTAACAAATAAATACAACTACGCAATAGAAGCTTTTAATGCAGTTTTAGAAAAAAATAGTTTATCAAAAGAAAAACTATATAACGATGATGCAGAATATTTTTTGGCTATGAGCTATTTAAAAAATAACGATATAGCATTGGCTATGCCAATTTTTGAAAGAATAAACAATAATACAAATCATTTGTACAATGATAAAGTTACCAATAATTTTATGCGAAAATTAAAGTTACTGTCTTGGAAAAAATAATACCATTTAAAAATTATGTTGCAGTTTTTCTTTTTTTGAAGTAAATAAATGTAATGGTAAGCATAGAAAAAATACCCATCAACCACCACATTTTTATATAATTTGTATTGTACTCAGAAACTCCAGTAAACACCAAATGTGCCCAATAGTTGGGTGTTTTAAATCTTTTTTCTATCTCTGGTGAATTTATATAATCAAGCTTGGCATTTTGTAATGAAGTAGCTGCATCTTCACCATCTTTATAATATTTATAAAAACGTTGCATTATCCAAGAGGTAGATTTATCATCTGCTTTCCACAATGATGAAATAATATTGGGGCAACCAGCATAAGTAAATGCACGAGTAAGACTCATGAGTCCTTCACCTTTTGTAAGTTTGCCTGTGCCTGTTTCGCATGCGCTAAGTACCACTAGTTTTGTATTATCTAGCTTCAGGTTATAAATTTCTTGTAAGTATAAATTATTTTCAAAGGAAGTTTGGTTTAGTATAGGGTAAAAAGCAATAAGTGATTTTTCTGGAATGGAGTCGTTTACAATGGTGTGAGTAGCCAAGTGTAAAATATTGCTCTTTTCTGCAAAAGCTAAAAAGTTTTTCTTTGTTGCAGTACTGTCTAATAGTATATTTCCTTGCAAATTTTCAATTTCATTTTTTGAATATAAAAGCTTCGTAAAAGCTTCATTACCCTTGTTTGTAAATGGGGCTAAGGCTAGAATATTGCTATTTAGTATGTCTTTATCGTTCTCCTTTACTAAAAAAGCAGTTGAATATTGGTACGAAACTGCATATTTTTCTACTAAGAAATGATCATTTTCATCTTGTAGTGCCTCAAAGGGAATATTATTTAATTCGTCATCTGGTATGATGATTAAATTTTTTGAGTTTGCAATGTTGTTTTTTAATAGAGGCTTTATGGTTGCATTAAATAATTCTTTTGAGTAGAACTTATTATTTTGATCGTTATCAAAGTTGATAAGTGTATTTCTAAAAGCAAAAATATAATTGAAGAATGAACTATCTATTGCTTGTTTTGTATAACTTATTTCATTTTTATTTACACAAAATGTTGTCAACGTTAAATCAGATAAATGGTATGATATTACAGCTGTTTTATTGTCTAAATATTTTTGAAGCTGAGCAAAATTAGGGATGGTATTTTCAGCACTTATATTTTTATATTCTGGTAAGGCTTTTATTTTATCTTGTATCTTGCCTAATGAAATTTCATTTTCTCTTATTTCAATATTTAATTTTTCTAACTTAAAAGTATCGTTTATTTGTCCTGCTTTTAAAACTTGTCTGGTTATTAAATTTTTTAATGACGTTTCTTTTATCAATAAATCATTGTTTTCATTTAATTTATTTTTCAGCATGTTTTCTTGAACATTGTAACTTAAAACGCTGGCTTTATTTAGTTGATCAAAATTATAAGCACTCTCTAAAAAAGAAATATCTTTGGTTTGTTCATATAGTTGTAAGCTGATATCTATTGGTTTGTGGTGTATTGTGTATTTAATATTGTTTAAAAACATTCTGGCTTCATCGCTATTGTAGGTTTTTTCTACATAAGTAGATAATAAAAATGCAGATTTATAAGTTTTTAATGAAGCTTCAAGTACAGATTGTTTTTTATTTGTTTTAAATAATTCATACAATCCATTTGCTTTAGATGTAAGGCTATTAAATAGATTGATGTAAGAAAAAATGCCATTGAATGTTGTTGGGCTATTAAATTTATTACTATCATTATAATTAGGATAAAACTGCAATATTGCACTTTGGTAGTAAGTTATAGCTTTGTCATATTGTTTTGCTTCTAAACATTTATCTCCTATGTACTGGTAAGTAATTCCATGCTGGGTATTCTTTCTATTGGCATTCCATTTTTCATTTTCAATTAAAGCTAGGTTGTAATATTTTTCTGCAGAATCTTTTTTTTGTAAATTCATAAAAGCCAACCCATATTGGTTATATAGAAGAATATTAGCTTTGGTTTGGTAATTAATTTTTTTAAAATAAGAGAGTGCTTTTTGTGGATTATCCATTTTTAAATTCACAAATCCTATGCTTTGGTAAATTTCGTTTGTAGGAGTATTTAATTTTAGCAGGGCAGTATAGATCGAATCAGCTTCGTTATACTTTTCTAATTTTACCAAAGAAGAAGCTACGTTTACATTATAGGTAATAAAAAAATCTTTGAAACCAGGCTCACTCGTTGATAATAAGTAAAGTGCTTTTTCAAAATATTTTTTTGCTAGTTTATAATTACCCGTTTCAAAATACATAGACCCTAAGCCGTTGTATAATCGCTGTTCGTCTTGTAAAGTATGATTATATTTTTCTCTTATATTTTCGGCTTTCTTATAATAGAGATGTGCAGAATCATAATTATTTTGACCGTATAAAATACGAGCTGTAAATATCAATGGTTGAAAAAGAAATGAGTCCTCTATTTGCGTTGTGTTCTCTTTTATTGCAATTGCATTTAAATAATATTTTTTTGCTTGTGGTATACTATCTAAATAATTAAGGAGTAATGCGGCTTTATATTGACAAAAGAAAGCCAAAGAATCATTTCTGTCTTTTATAACTTGCGGAATTATTTTTTTGAAAATCGAAAGCGCTTGGGAATTTAATTTTGCTTCTAAATCTTCATC
>JAYVID010000221.1:0-7490 GCA_043770525.1 Ferruginibacter sp. | reverse complement strand
AAAATGCTTGGGTCACCCAAAACAAAAAAAACAAAAACTGATTACCAAATACTTATGAAGCAAAATTGAAAAACTTTAGAAAAGTGCGGAAAACAGGAGAAGGTATAACTTTTATAAATCCATTTTTACCATTTCTTAAATATACAATTGCGTGGGATTATTTCGACTATTTTATCACTACAGATGAACACAATGAATATGATGCTCATAATGCAATATGGTTCGTAAAAAATGGAAAAATAAAAAAACGAATTTCGAGTTTTTATTATGCTAATTATTCAGACCTATTAAAAGGAATAAAAACCAACAATAAAGGCAAAAGAGATTATGATATATTCTTTCAATTTTTTGCAATACTTAGATTAATAAAAGTAGAATAAAATGACTATCAATTCAACACACTAGCATCCTTTTCAATCACCACACCTTCTTCTTCTTTTATTTTACCCCAGCCACCTAGTACATTTCTTAAATTATGTATCCCCTCTTTTTTAAGAATAGAGGCAGCTATTACACTTCTGTATCCACCAGCGCAATGCACATAAATATTTTCATCTTCTTCAAATTGTGCAAGCAAAGTAATATCTGTCATATTGCTCAATGGCAGGTTGGAGGCATCTTTTAAATGCCCATCTGCATATTCATTTTCTTTGCGCACATCTAATACTGTAATGTTTGGATCATGAGGCAAATCCATAATCAACTCATCTGGCTCCACATCTATAATCATATCTACTTTTTCGCCAGCATTTTGCCAAGCCTCAAAACCACCTTCTAAATAACCAGCCATTTTATCAAACCCCACTCTTGCAAGCCTTATTACTGACTCTTCTTCTTTACCTGCCTCTGTTACCAATATTATTTTTTTATCAAAAGCTATCATCGTAGCTGCCCACTCAGCATATCTACCCTCTAAGCCCATAAAAATTGATGAAGGAATAAAACCTTGTGTAAAAATAGTAGCCTGCCTTGTATCTAATATTATTATATCCTCTAGAGCTATCGCTTTAAATTCCTCAATTGATAATGCTTTTAAGCCTCTTTCTTTTACTTCATCAATTGCCTCATATCCTTTTTGGTTTATTGCAGCATTTATGGCAAAATATACTGGAGCTGCATTCAATCCTTCTGTAACGGATTTTATAAAATCTTCTTTACTTTTTGGTTGTAAAGCATGGTTTGTTTTCTTTTCTTGGCCAATTGTGCTAACGGTTTCTGGGCCTAAATTTTTGCCACAGCTACTACCAGGTCCATGTGCAGGATAAACAATTACATTATCTGGTAAAGGTAAAATTTGTTTGGCAAGTGTTTCATACATTATTTCAGCAAGATCTTCGCTGCTCAAATTTCCACTGCTCAAATCGGGTCTACCCACATCTCCTACAAAAAGAGTGTCACCAGTAAAAATTGCATAAGGTTCATTTTTTTCATCTCTAAGTAAAAAGCAACTACTTTCTAACGTATGCCCAGGTGTATGAAGCACCTGTAAGGTTACTTTACCTAAATTATATATTTGTAAATGTGCAGCATTTTCAATCTTGTATCTAGTTTCTGCTCCTGGGCCATAAATAATAGGTGCACCTGTAGCCTTGCTCAAATCTATATGCCCACTTACAAAATCAGCATGAAAATGTGTTTCAAAAATATATTTTATAGTTGCATTTCTTTCTTTTGCTAGTTTTATATAAGCATCAATATCTCTAAGAGGATCTATTATGGCAACTTCTCCCTCACTTTCAATATAATAAGCAGCTTCACTTAAGCATTTTGTATATAATTGTTGTATAAACATGCAATTTTATTTTTATGCATGCAAATATACGAAATTGTAAAAAAGGCTTTTTTATTTTGAAAAGTGTGGGTTGTAAAATTTTGCTATATATAAATGCACCTTTGTTATAAAAATAACATTTTGCTGTTTTATAATGTTATGAGCATAAAAAAGAGCGAATGATCACTCATCGCTCTAAAGAATTTTTGTCTTTTTTAAAAAAATTACGCTACCAAACTTTCAGCTACATCGCTTATTTGATCTATGCGATTGTAGTTTACAGTGTAGTAAATGAACTTTCCATCACGCTGAGTAACCACTATACCTGCTCTACGAAGGATAGCTAAATGCTGAGATGCTACAGATTGCTCTAAACGCATACGTACATAAATTTCAGTTACGGTGATTTTTTGCTCATTTTCAATAAGCGTAAGAATTTGTTGTCTTAACTTGTGGTTAAGGGCACGTAAAACCAACGCAGCTTTCTTTAAGTTGTGGTAGTTTACTTTTAAGACATTCTCTTGAGGGTCTAATGCAGATTTTACTTGCACTTTTTCTTGTGTTGCAATCATCAGTTTTCGGGGGATTTAATTGCTTAAAATAAATTTATTAATAAGGACAAATATACACTAACTTTTTATTCGTAATTCATCCATTTGCAATATTTACACCCTTAATTGTCTATTTATTGTAAAATTCTTTAGTATATAGTGGCACAACTATCATTGTATTAGAAAAATTACTACAAAAAAATTTCTCACTTGATATTTTTGAGACATATTCTGGTTCCAAATAGCTTTCTAAAAAATATGCGTTCTTATTTTTGATTATCTCCCTACATTTTTGCATTCCATCTCCAAAAAAATAACATTTTTCTTTTTTTAATATTTCTTCAAAACTGTTTTCATTAAGAATTAAGGCATGAGGTGGGGTAATTTCTTTTAAATCATTGCAATAAATGGCAGTAAATACTTCCATTCTTCTTGCATCAATTAGAGGGCATAAGTAATAGTTTGCATTTTCTTGCAATTTTGAATGAGCAGTATGTGCCATTGCTTCTAAAGTGCCAATTGTTATAAGAGGTTTTTGTAATGTATAGGCAAATCCTTTTGCAGCAGCTAAACCAACCCTTAATCCAGTATATGAGCCTGGGCCAACAGTAACTGCTATTGCATCTATATTTTTTAAAGGTATTTCTTTGGCTATTTTTTCTGTAGCTACATGTATAAAAGCTGCATGGTCTTTTTGTATATCATTTATATACTCCATCAATATCTCACCATCTTTCGCAATTGTAACGCTAGCTTGTTGTAGCGTACTATCTATATTAAGTATAAGTGCCATTAAGCTACTAAGTTTAATTTTTCTTTAATGTTTTTACTAGGCAAGTATCTTTCATCTGCCATGGAGAGTTTTACCAAAAGAGCAAAAATATTTTGTAATCCTATTTTATCAGCCCACTCAAAAGGGCCATAAGGATAATTGGTGCCAAGTTTCATTGCAATATCTATTTCTGTTGTTGTGCTTACATCATCAGCAAGCGCAAAATATGCTTCGTTTATAATCATCGCTATCGTTCTTGCACTCACAAAGCCTGCTATATCGGGTAATAAAATAAATTTTTTGTTTAATGTGTTTAATACATTTTCAATAGCTGTATTCATATTTCCTGCAATTTCCCAAATCTCTTTTTCTATAAAACTAGCCCAAGCATTTATTCTTATAATATTATTCGGGGCATTTATGTCTTGAAGCGTTTCTACAACACTATTAATAAAAACAGGCTTCGTTATACTTTCATAATTATGCTGGCTACTATTGGTCAATAAATTAAAATAAGCATCCACAGTTTTTTCTTCAAAAAAAGCAGCAATAGTATTTACCCTAATAAATTTAACATTGTTTTGTAAGCTGTTTAGGGCTTTCCAGTTATTATCATCAGCTAATACTACTACATTCATTTTTTTAATTTATGCAAAAATACGTTGTATAAAGAGGATATATTTGCAGTAGAAAAAATAAATTAGTATGAGTAAGATAATTATCAATACAACCAATGCACCTGCTCCTATTGGCCCCTATAACCAGGCAGTAAAAGCGGGCAATATGATTTTTGTATCTGGCCAGGTAGCTATTAATGCTGCTACAGGAAATGTAGAAAACGAAACACTGGAGGCAGAAACTCATTTGGTAATGAATAACCTTGCTGCTGTATTAAAAGAGGCTGGGGCTGGGTTTGAAAATATTGTGAAGACAACTATTTTTCTTTCTGATATGAGTTTGTTTGCCGTTGTAAATGATATTTATGGTAGTTATTTTATAGGCGATTACCCTGCAAGAGAAACAGTAGCTGTAAAAGGATTACCTAAAAATGTAAATGTAGAAATAAGCGTAATAGCTGTTTTATAATATGATTTTAATTACTGCCAAAGTACATCCTTACCTTATAGAAACACTTCAAAAAAAAGGGTTTCAAGTAGCCTACGAACCTAGTATTTCGTATGCGGAACTATTTGAAAAAATAACAACTATTACAGGGCTTATTGTAACTACAAGATTAAAAATAGATAAAATTATTTTGGATAATGCTACCATTTTAAAATGGATAGGAAGGCTGGGGAGCGGAATGGAGCTTATAGATACTGAATATGCAGCATCAAAAAATATAATATGCATAAGTAGCCCAGAAGGTAATTGCAATGCGGTGGCAGAGCATGCACTTGGTATGTTGCTTATGATGAAAAACAATATAGCTAAAAGTGCAGCACAAGTAAAAGATGGTAAGTGGCTAAGAGATGAAAATAGGGGTATTGAAATAAATGGAAAAACCATTGGTATTATTGGATATGGAAATACGGGTGCTGCATTTGCTACATTATTGTCTGCATTTGGTGGAACGCTGATGGCTTATGATAAGTATAAAAAAGATTTTGGTGGCAAACATATTAGAGAAGCAGAGATAGAGCAAATATGTAAATATGCAGATGTAATTAGCTTTCATGTACCTCTAAGTGAAGATACCAAACACATGGCCAATGATGCTTTTTTTAATAGTTTGGTAAATAAGCCATTTATTATAAATACATCGAGAGGAAACGTAATAGAAACAAATGCACTTATAAATGCTTTAAAGGCAAATAAGATAAGTGGCGCAGCGCTAGATGTGTTGGAAAATGAAAAACTGCAAAACTATAGTACTGCCGAAAAAGAACAACTTGATTTTTTATTGGCAGATGAAAGGGTATTGATAACCCCACACATAGCTGGTTATAGTAATGAAGCTTTTTATAAAATGAGCGAAGTGATTATTAAAAAACTAGAAGCGTTAAAAATGATTTAAGTGCTTGTTTTTTTAAAAAATTTAACCTATATTTGTATACCTGCAACGCTCCAAGATATGGAGCGTTGTATTTTTTTGTAAAATACTAAACGATTTTTATGTCAGATACTAATTATTTAACCCAAGAAAACTTTGATAAGCTACAGTCAGATTTACATAGATTAAAATCGGTAGATAGACCGGCAGCAAGTGCTGCCATAGCAGAAGCTAGAGAAAAAGGCGACCTTAAAGAAAATGCTGAATACGATGCTGCAAAAGAAGCGCAAGGTTTACTTGAGGCAAAAATAAATTACTTAGAAGGTGTAATGTCTACAGCAAGAATATTAGATGAATCTACCATAGATACCAGCCGTGTAAGCATACTTACAAAAGTTACCTTGCTTAATATGGGCACTAAAAAAACGGTTGTATATCAAATAGTATCTGAAAACGAAGCAGATCTTAAGCAAGGTAAAATATCAGTAACATCGCCCATAGGAAAAGGATTGCTTGGTAAACAAAAAGGAGATATTGCAGATGTGATTGTGCCAGCAGGTACTTTAAAGTTCCAAGTAAAGGATATAGCTATTTAGAAGTTGGCAGTTGGCAAAAGGCAGTTGGTAAAGGGCAGTTTGCAGTTGTAAAAGTGGAGCTGACAATTAGCAAAAGGCAGTTGGTAAAAGGCAAATGAATTTCTTTTGATTTAAAACTTTCTGTTTAATAATTTCAACCCTCTAAACAATATTCAACAATTTTCAACAGTTTTAGATGAGCATTTTTTCAAAAATTATAGCGGGGGAAATACCTTGCTACAAAATAAAAGATAACGAAAACTTTATTGCTTTTTTAGATGTGTTTCCTTTGGTAAGAGGGCATGTGTTGGTAGTTTCAAAAATAGAGGTTGATAAAATGTTTGACCTCTCTGAAAATTATCTACAAGAAATTTTATTGTTTGCAAAACCAATAGCGGTAGCTTTAGAAAAATCGTTTGATTGTAGCCGCTGCGGCATAAGTGTTATAGGCTTAGAAGTACCTCATGCGCACATGCATCTTGTGCCCATAAAAAGTGCAGATGATTTAAATTTTACAAGAGAGAAGTTAAAGTTTTCGGAAAATGAAATGAAAGAAGTACAAGAGAAGATTTTAAAGAATTTGTAATAAATTATTTTTTCAGAAATACAGATTTTAATTCATTAAACAGCCTATCGCTCAATTGCAAATCCTCAGTAATTATTTCAACTTGTGCCTATAAACCCTCTGTGTAGTGCAACAATTTTTATAAATAGTAAGCAATTATTTCTGGCCTATCATATTCATCATGTTCTTCATTTTTCAAAGAAGTATTTTTCAAAATTATACAGATTGAAATAATGTAAACTATATAAGTAACAGATTTGTTATGCTTTTTAATTTTGTAGAATGAGTAAGCAATAATGCTCTGATTTAAAATATTTGATGGCAATTAAATATGTTTTTAATTCAATATTAAATAACGGTTTAGGTTAAGATAGTATTTTGTAAAATTTTTACAAAAATGTGGGTGTAAAATAAATGGTTCAACCTTTGCAGGGTTGATAGATGGGGTTTATTTTTTTAGCCATGGGTTGCACCCAAGGATATGCAAATTAAACCTCCCGAAAAAAATAGGAACAAGCCTTCGTGGTTGGGCGTGTGATATATACGAACCGATTTTTATTACAACCAAATATTACGGTGCGCTGCACCTATAAAACTTTGTGCTGCTGTGGCAGCTACAAAGATTGTGGTGCGCTGCAGCAATGTGTTTTATTGTATTATATTATATTATTACGAAAATGGCAATAGTAAAATAAAAATTACCAAATTATTGTAAGGCTACAAAGGTGCAGCGCACCAACAGCTTTGTAGGTTGAATAATAACGAAGGTTGAAGAGGTGCGGCACACCGAAATATTTTTTGCAGCAATGACATACTCGTCAAGGTTTGTGTCACTACGAATCGTTTACCAATTTTTTTCAAATAAGTTTTAATTGAAAATTTTTTAATTACAAAAGTTGATTATTGTCTAATATTTCGTGAAGGCTTGAACCATGGAAGATAAAAAATATTTTGTTGATATATTGACTGTAAAGGTAATTTAAGTACCTTTGCAGTATAAATATGAATAATAAACTACAAAAGGGAAACTTTTTAGATGCAATGTTACGCTCTACAAAAACCATCTTTTCTACAAAGGATGTAGCATTACTATGGCAAGAAGCCGATGAAACAGTAGTAACAAATAGATTAAAACAATATGAACGTACTGGTAAGTTGATAAGAGTACGCAGAGGCTTGTATGCAAAAGATACTAATTACAATCGCTTTGAATTAGCTACAAGAATAAATACACCATCCTACATAAGTTTTGAAACCGTACTT